>NZ_JBLYIG010000232.1:0-13506 GCF_049222245.1 Nitrospira sp. BLG_2
ATGTACAAGTTTTTTACCCATGGCTATTGTCCCTATTTTATTCCGGTGGTCGCCAATTTTGGCCGTCGGCACCATGATCAGCGCAGTCAACGCTTGAGAACTGTGGAGAAACCCGGACAAATCGCGTATCTTAAGGCTGTGAAGGAGTACGGTAAGGGCGTCCTCAGGGGAAGTGTGGTCCATCGTTTTCGTGATGGTAAGTCGCAGGTAATCGGAGAAATTCAGCCGCATGAACTTCTCCCGCTGAGAAAGAATATGTGGCGACATTGGTTGTGTCGCTCGCGTGTGCTCCGAGTCGCTCCGTATGCGCTGGCAGTCAAACTCAGAGAACGAATGTTCAGCTGAGAGGGGCTGTCGTCATCCCCGCCTCGTGCCTCTCCGTATTTGTGCAGTGACATCTGCCTGGCATAATGGCCAATCATCCTGGTGAAGAATTTGCGAGCGCAAGTCGAGGAGCGAGAACGTTCGTGATAGCCACACCGCGCATGCCTTCCAAAAGACTTGATGTGCTTTTCGTTAATGCCGATTCGTCCTTACAGGCCTATCAAGGATTGGCGAAGACTTACTCGGCAATTGAGCCCCCGACATGGGCCCTGTTGCTCGCGCAGTCATGCCGAGCGAAGGACTTCGGCGTGGCGATTCTGGATTGTGACGCGGAGAAATTGTCCCTGTCCGAGGCGGTCAACCGTATTCAGGGCGCGAATCCCCGGTTGGTTGTGTTCGTGGTGTACGGACAAAACCCAAATTCAGGAACCACCGGAATGATCGGTGCCAGCGCGCTTGCAAAAGAGCTCAAGCAACACTATCCGACTCTCCCCATCTGTTTCGTGGGATCTCATACCAGCGCATTGCCCATGGACGTCTTGCAGCTTCCGTTTGTCGATTTTGTACTGCTGAATGAGGGTGTATATGCCTTGCACAATCTTCTGCTGACCGATCTCCGTTCCAATTTGGGGGCTGTGAAGGGGATCGGATATAAGGTCGGCAATTCGAGAGAAAATCATCGAGCCGTCTTGAACGAACCGCAAGGCATCGTCCCGCAGGCTCGGATGGACATCGATATGCCGGGCTATGCATGGGATCTCTTGCCATATCGATCACGTCCGTTGGATATGTATCGAGCACATTTTTGGCATGCCGAGTTCGATCATGAGAAGCGTACACCGTTCGCGGCGATCTACACGTCTCTGGGGTGCACATTTGCCTGTGATTTTTGCATGATCAACATCGTCAATCGCGTGGACAACGGAAGCGGGATCGATGCGTCCCATTCTCGCGGAATGCGGTTTTGGAGTTCGAAGTTGATCGCGGGTGAGCTTGAAAAGCTTGCGAAGATGGGAGTGGAGACGATCCGTATCAGCGACGAAATGTTCTTCTTGAATCGGAAGTACTATGAACCTCTCTTGGGAGACCTCATCGAACGCGACATGCGCTTGCGGATGTGGGCGTACGCCAGAGTCGATACGGTGCGACATGAATATATCGACTTGTTTCGGCGAGCCGGCATCAACTGGTTGGCGCTCGGGATCGAAGCCGGAAACCAAACGGTGCGGCAAGAGGTGTCCAAGGGGTCGTTTCAAGAAGTCAACATTCGAGCAGTCTGCGACAAGGTGCGGGCCGCCGGGATGAATATCATCAGTAACTACATTTTCGGGTTTCCCGACGATACGGTGGAGACGATGGGAGAGACGTTGAATTTAGCGCTTGAACTGAATACCGAAATGGCCAATATGTACCCCTGTCAGGCCTTGCCGGGAAGTCCGATGTCCCACATGGCCAAAGGACAAGGATGGAAACTGCCGGACAGCTATAGCGGGTATGCCTTCCTGTCGTACGATAGTCAGCCGCTTCCGACGAAGCATGTGACAGCGGCGGAGGTGCTGAAGTTCCGGGATGAGGCGTGGCAGAAGTACTTTTCAAATCCCGCGTACCTGAAATTGGTTGAAACCAAGTTTGGAGAGAAAGAACGGGCAAACGTCGAAGCCATGGCTCAGGTGAGGTTGCGTCGGAAGTTGCTCGGTGATTGATGACGGTCCGATGCCGATGAGCCGGCTCTCGAGGAGGAGGCGTGGGACATGATTATCACACGAACACCGTTCCGCATTTCATTTTTCGGCGGCGGCACCGATTATCCGGCCTGGTATCAGGAGCATGGCGGGGTCGTCTTGTCCACCTCGATCGATAAATATTGCCACATCAGCTGCCGGTACCTCCCGCCTTTCTTCGAGCACAAGCATCGCATCGTCTACTCGCTCATCGAGAATGTTCGCTCCGTGGAAGAAATCAAACATCCCGCAGTCCGCGCGGTTCTCGGCTGGGCAGGGTGCGATGACCGGGGGTTGGAAATTCATCACGACGGCGACTTGCCGGCGCGGTCGGGCCTCGGATCCAGTTCGTCTTTCACGGTGGGATTGATCTATGCCATTGCCGCGTTGCGCGGGAAATATATCTCAAAGGACGAATTGGCCGCCCAAGCCATCCATATGGAACAGCAGATCATCAAGGAGAATGTCGGCTCGCAAGATCAGATCTCAGCCTCCTTCGGAGGGTTCAACCGGATCGACTTCAAGAGGAACGATTCCTTCGAAGTGTCGCCCATCATTCTGACCAAGAACCGGCTGCAAGAGTTTGAGTCCCATCTGATGCTGTGCTTCACAGGTTTTTCGAGGATTGCGTCGGAGGTCGCCAAATCAAAGATCGAGAACTTCAAGAGTCGGAGGGCCGAGTTGAATCGTATGAAGGAGATGGTGGATGAAGCCATTCAGATCCTTCAGAACCCCAAGACGCCTATCGAGGAGGTCGGCAGATTGCTCCACCAAAGCTGGCTGTGCAAGCGCAGTCTGTCCGACAAGGTTTCTACACCGGAGATCGACTATTTGTATGAGGAAGCCATGAGAGTGGGCGCCGTCGGAGGCAAGATTCTCGGAGCCGGCGGCGGGGGATTTTTGTTGTTGTTCGTAAAGCCGGAATTGCAATCAAAGGTCCAGGATCGGCTGAAGCATCTGGTGCATGTGCCGTTTCGATTTGAGAACTCGGGCAGTCGCGTCGTGTTGTATCAGCCTTACGGGCTCTCTTGATCCTCATATGAAGCACGATGCCGTTACGTATGTCGCAGGCCATGCCGGTCTCATCGGCTCGGCGGTCTTACGTCGGTTGGAGCGGGATGGCTATCGGACTCCGATCACCAGACGGCGCAGTGAATTGGATCTTCAGAACAGCAAACAGGTGTCCGAGTTCTTCGAGGAGGTTCATCCGGAGTATGTGATCCTCGCTGCCGGACGAGTCGGCGGCATCATGGAAAACCAGACCTTTCCGGCCGATTTTATGGATGAGAATGTCGCCATTCAGCTTAATGTACTGAAGGCAGCACGTAAGGCCGGCGTGCGAAGACTGATTCTATTCGGCTCTTCCTGCATGTATCCCAAGGAATGTTCTCAACCGATGGCCGAAGATGCACTCTTGTCGGGCAAACCCGAGCCGACGAGTTTGCCGTATGCGATTTCCAAGCTTGTGGGAACGTATCAGTGTCTGGCGTATAACAAACAAGACCACGATACCCGCTTCATTCCAGTGATTCCGAATAGCGCCTATGGACCGCACGACAATTATGACCCTAAATCGGCACACGTCTTGTCCGCCCTTATGGCGCGTTTTCATCAGGCCAAAGTGAGCGGCGCCGAATCGGTCGTCTTATGGGGAAGCGGCTCGCCGAGACGGGAGTTCGTCCATGCGGACGACATCGCCGATGCCTGTGTGCATCTCTTAAGGCAAGACGAGGTTGCTGTCGAGGTTCCCATCAACATTGGAGTGGGTCAGGATGTATCAATTAAAGAGCTGGCAGAATTGATAGCAGGCATCGTCGGATATCGGGGAGGGCTCACATGGGATCGGACAAAGCCCGACGGTGCTCCTCGGAAACTGCTTGACAGCGCGCGGATTCAATCGCTTGGATGGAGACCGAAAGTCACGCTCGCCGAAGGAATTGCCGACACCTACCGGTGGTATGTGGACCATGTCGGCAAAGAGACCTCACAGGTGTGTGAAGCCCGAGCATAGCTGATCGGACGTTCACGCGATGGTCTCGTGTGGCAGATAGAGGATGAGAAGATGACGAAAGAAGAGCTGATTGCCTTTGAAGAAGAGATTGCGGAGTTGTTCAACACGGGCAAGATTCGTGCGCCCATTCATCTCTATTATGGAAATGAAGAGGCGATTATCCGCGTGTTTCGCAACATTCGACCTCAAGATTGGGTGTTCTGCTCGTGGCGGTCTCATTATCAGTGCTTGCTGAAGGGAGTGCCGAAGGATCGTGTCCGAGATGAGATTTTAGCCGGACGATCGATCTCTCTCTGCTTCCCCGAGCAGCGTGTCTTCTCCTCTGCCATTGTCGGGGGTGTATTGCCCATCGCCGTCGGCGCGGCGATGTCGATCCAACGGCGTGGGGAAGATGCCAAGGTCTATTGCTTCATGGGTGACATGACGGCGGAAACGGGTATCGCGCATGAGGCGATCAAATATAGCCGAAACCATCGTTTGCCGATCCATTTCGTTATTGAGGACAACGCGAAATCGGTTTGTACCGATACCAGAGAGGCTTGGAATCAGCCTCGCCTGAGTTTTGAAGACACCGCCGACGAGTACATCAGCTACTACCGCTATGAAACGAAGTATCCGCATGCCGGCGCCGGCGTGCGGGTCCAGTTTTAACAGGTGAGACATGAAATATTTTGACGAGCTGAAACGGTCCATGAATTTCTTGGCGAAGGACTCGCGGACGGTCTTTCTCGGGCAAGCCGTGTCCGTCGCCGGGACGGCAATGAGCAATACGCTCAAGGAGGTGCCGTCTCATCGGTTGATCGAGCTCCCGGTTGCCGAAGAGATGCAGATGGGGATGACGACCGGCTTTGCGCTTACAGGACTCGTCCCCGTGAGTATTTTCCCGCGATGGAACTTCCTGCTTCTGGGAATCAATCAACTGGTCAATCACTTGGACAAAATTCAAATGATGTCCAACGGCGGGTACAAGACGAAGGCCATTATCCGGACGGGCATCGGCTCTCAGCGTCCGCTCCATCCGCAGCATCAGCATGTGGGTGATTTTACGGAGGCGATCCGCATGATGTGCGGCACGATCGAAGTTATTCGACTGGAAGAACCGAAGGACGTGTTCCCCGCCTACGAGTGGGCGCTGCTGCGTGACGACGGACGCAGTACGATCATCGTCGAATACGGAGACTATTACAACGAGAAATAGCGGCTGTGTGTGTAGAACGGTACTATCTGTGTCGGTTGACCCCATGAGAGCACATAGGCGGGTATGAAATTCCCATTGATGCGCAACAATATCCTTCGTGAAGATCTCGATGCGGTGATTGAGCATCTCAAACAGGAAGATCCAATTCTGACGCACGGTTCGAATGTGCGGGCCTTTGAGGCGGAATGGTCTGCCTGGTTGGGAGTGAAGCACAGTGTCTTCGTCAATTCTGGTGCGTCGGCGAATCTCTTGACGATGGCCGTCTTGAAGATCCGTTACCCCGAGGGCGGTGAGGTCATCGTTCCGCCGTTGGCCTGGGTATCCGATATCGCGTCGGTGCTGCAAAATGGATTCAAGCCGGTCTTCGTAGATATCGTTCCACGGACCTTGGGAATGAATCCGGATAAGATTTGTGCTGCGATCACGGAACGGACCCGTGCGGTATTCCTGACACACGTCCAAGGTTTCAATGGACTGGAGGACCGACTGTTGAGTGAATTGCACCAGCGGCGCATTTGTCTGATCGAAGACGTCTGTGAATCCCATGGGGCCACCCATAATGGCCGGAAGTTGGGAAGTTTTGGATGGATATCGAATTTCTCCTTCTACTACGCGCACCATATGAGCACGATCGAGGGAGGGATGATTTGCACGAATGATCAGGAAGTGTACCAACAAGCGCGCATGTTGCGCTCTCATGGTATGGTCCGAGAGGCCAACGATCCGGCCGTACAAGCCGCTTACCGGTCCGCGAATCCCGAATTGAATCCTGATTTCATCTTCGCGTTTCCGGCCTATAACACAAGGAATACGGAGATCGGCGGCATTCTGGGCCGCAGTCAACTGAGACGTCTGGATCGTAACGTGAAGCGACGGACGGACAATCTGATGCGGTTTCTCACACAGCTTGATTCCAATAAGTACCGCACCGATTTTAGGATCGAAGGGTCGAGCAATTATGCGTTCAATCTGATTCTCAAACGGCCGGACAACGCGCTGGTCGAGCGCCTCATGAACGTGATGCGCGAGTCCGGGATCGAGTTTCGACGGGGGAGCGCGGGAGGAGGCAATCAGATTCGCCAGCCGTATTTACAAGGCATTGTTCCGAAAAATCACCACCTGCTCTTTCCGGAAACCGAGCATGTTCACTTCTACGGTTTCTACATCGGCAACTATCCGGATCTGCGCGATGAGGAGATTGACGAGTTGTGCAAGGTTTTAAACTCCGTGTGAAAGTATCATGTCCTCGGCCGTGATCCTTGCCGGCGGGCTCGGGACCAGATTGCGCAGCGCTGTGCCCGATCTGCCAAAGCCCATGGCTCCGATCAACGGACGCCCCTTTCTTGAATACCAACTCGATTATTGGATCAGCCAAGGGGTCAGACGATTTGTGTTGTCCGTGGGGTATCGATATGAAGTCATCGTGCAGCATTTTGGGATTCGATACAAAGGGGCGGAGATCGAGTATGCCGTAGAGGAACGCCCCTTGGGAACCGGAGGAGGGTTTTTGGCTGCCGTCGAGAAAGTGGGCCGTCGAGAGCCGTTTTTGCTTTTAAATGGAGATACCTACTTCGGGGTGGACTGGAACGTATTGAATGCCTATGCCCTGAAACATGATGCTGATTGGTGCTTTTCTCTATTCAGGACGACCGAGAACAGTCGGTACATGGGCATCGAGGTGTCGCCTGAGGGACGGATCACGTCACTGAAGTCCGGTGTCGAGCAGGGCTCCCGCCTTGCCAACGGGGGAGTCTATTGGGTGCATCCACGAGTATTGTCGAAGGCTCCAGGTGTGGGTGAAAAGGTGTCTTTGGAGGACGACCTGTTCCCTAACGCCTTTGCCGCCGGCCGCAGGCTGTTTGGCATCGAATTCAAAGGGACGTTTATCGATATCGGGGTGCCCGAGGATTATCATCGGGCTTCGATTCTGTTGACAGGGATGGCCCACAGGGGCACTGTTCATTAATCAGCAAAAGAAGGTATGTCGATGAGTTACAACATTCTCGTTACCGGTGGTGCCGGCTATCTGGGCTCTACCATGGTTCCGGATCTTCTTCAGTTGGGGCACAAGATTACGGTGCTGGATAGCTTCATGTACAAGCAAGCCAGCCTCAACCATGTGTGCCATCACCCCAACTTTTCGGTACTGAAAGGCGATATCCGCATTGAAAGCGTGATGGCTCCCTTAATAAAGAAGGCCGATGTCGTGATTCCATTGGCCGCGCTGGTGGGGGCGCCGATGTGCAGCCAAGACCCGGTGGGCGCGACGACCGTTAACCATGATGCCATTATGCTCATGCTGAAATTGCTGTCGAAGCAACAGATGGTTTTGATGCCGACCACGAACAGCGCATATGGGACCGGGGATAAGAATAACTTCTGCACCGAAGAATCGCCGCTCAATCCGATTTCCATCTATGCGAAGGAGAAGGTGGCCATCGAGAAGGAGCTGATGCAGCGAGAGAACGCGATCAGTTTCCGCCTGGCCACGGTGTTTGGGATGTCGCCCCGCATGCGGATCGATTTGCTGGTCAATGATTTTACCTATCGAGCCGTTTATGATCGCTTCGTGGTCTTGTTTGAAAGTTCCTTCAAACGCAATTACGTGCATGTGCGCGACGTCTCACGCGTGTTCCAGCATGCCATTAAAAATTTCGACAAGATGAAAAGTCAGATCTACAACGTCGGTTTGTCCGATGCCAATGTGTCAAAGAGAGAGCTCTGCGAACATATCCAGAAACAGATTCCCGACTTCGTATTCCTCGATGCCCCGGTGGGCAAGGATCCGGATCAACGAAACTATATCGTCTCCAACGCCAAAATCGAAGGCACCGGCTTCAAGCCGATGCACTCGCTCGATGCGGGAATCGGCGACTTGATCAAAGGATATACGATGATCAAGAACACGCGCTACGGAAACGTGTAAGGGCAAATGTGAAGATGTAGTCGCACCACCGCCTCAATAAAATAGGAAAGCACTTCTTTTCAGACGGCAGGTGATACCGATCCTTCAGCTGATTCGCAATCTCCATCGTCATCAACCCATGATTCTCGCTCTGGCGGTTCGGGAATTACAGAGCAGGTACGTGGGCACGTTCGGCGGCATTCTATGGACCTTCGCGCACCCGCTCGCGGTGATTACCGTCTTCTATTTTGTCTTTGCAGTCGGGTTCAGATCTCAGGGGCCGGACGGAGCCCCGTTCCTGCTCTGGTTTGTGTGCGGATTGGTGCCGTGGCTCTTTTTCAATGAAACGCTGCTGGCGGCGACCGACTCGATTACCCGTCATGCTCATTTGATCAAGAAGACAGTCTTCCCGTCCGAGATCCTTCCAGTGGTCAATATTATGGCCGGATTGGTCCCTCATTCGATTTTCCTGCTCATAGTGACCGGTTTGCTGGCATGGTACCAAGTGCCGTTCGCTGCCGATCGATTGATGGTCGTCTATTTCCTCCTTTGCGCCTGTGTCTTGCTCCTCGGGCTCGGTTGGTTACTCTCCGCGATACAGGTGTTCTATCGCGATGTTTCCCATGCGTTGTCCATTGTTCTGAATCTGTTGTTCTGGACGACACCGATCGTCTGGTCATCGGATATGATACCCGAAGAGTATCGCGGGCTGTTGTTCTTCAATCCGATGTATTACATCATCGAAGGGTATCGCGGCCTGTTGGTCTTCAATGAAATCGTGTGGCCGAGCGCGGCACATACAGCCTATTTTTGGTGTGTCGTGACCGCAACGTTTCTGGCCGGTGCCTATGTGTTCGGTCGGCTGAAGCCGGAATTTGCCGACGTCATGTAATCTTCCCATGCGGCCTCTTCCCGTCATAATTGTTCGAAACGTGTCCAAGAAATTTCGACTCTTCGCCTCTCCGAAAGAGCGTCTCTTGGAGGCGCTTCACCCGTTTCGGAAGCGGTATCACCATGAGTTCTGGGCGTTGCGCGATGTGTCTTTTGAGGTCAAGCGGGGTGAGAGCATCGGCATTCTGGGGAGAAACGGGTCGGGAAAATCCACGCTGTTACAAATCATATGTGCGGTGATGCAGGCGACGAGCGGAGAAGTTCAGGTTAATGGGCGAGTTTCCGCTTTGCTCGAACTGGGAGCCGGATTCAACCCTGAATTTACGGGACGGGACAATATCATCTTGAACGGCGCGATCATGGGATTTTCTCGGAAAGAGATGCTGCGGCGGCTACCGGAGATCGAAGCCTTCGCCGATATCGGAGAGTTTTTCGATCAACCGGTCAAAACGTACTCATCCGGGATGTTTGCACGAGTTGCTTTTGCCAGCGCGATTCATGTGGACCCAGACGTCCTGGTCGTGGATGAAATCCTTGGCGTAGGGGATGCAAAATTCCAGGAAAAGTGTTACAGCCGCATCCGTGCGATGCGCAACAAGGGGACCTGTATCCTTTTCGTCAGCCACAGTACCGAAGCGATCCAACGCAATTGCAACACAGCGCTTCTGCTCGACAGCGGAAAGATTGTTGCCCGTGATTCCGTGGACGCTGTGATTGCAGCCTATCACGACCTTCTCTATGGATCAGGCCTCACCGGCGAATGTGAGACCACAGTGATGCCGACGGAACAGAAAATAGCCGTCTGTAGCAATGAGTCGAACCAAATCAGTAAAATCGAATTCCAGGAATTCTTAGAGGGGGGAAGTAACGGTCCCGTCTACAAGAAGTTTCAGTATTATAATTCACATGAACGGCGTTTGGGTAACCGAGAGGCAGAGATCGTAGATTTCCTTGTTACCATTGACGGATACGCGGATTTCAACGTTCTATCAGGCAATGAAGAGATAAAGATTTACCTTAAGGTGCGATTCACAAGAGAAATTGGTCGACCTGAGCTCGGCTGGGCCATCGTTAGCCCCGAAGGAATAGTCATAACCGGATCAAACACTGCAATGAGCGAGATTCCTCTACCGGAAGCACGGCCTGGCGAAACGTGGGTATATGCAGTCTCAATGCAGCCTGCTCTTTGCGGAGGAGATTATTTCATCAACTTCGGCATTGGCGAGATAATCAATGGGACGTGGACGTTCTTGGACAATAGGAGGGCCGCAGCTCACCTTTCGGTAGCGCACCGGGGCAAGTCAACGGGATTTTTTGATCTTTCGTTCAAATGTGAGGTTATTTCCAGCCCGAAGCATCATGAGTAATCCTTCGATTAATCCTCGATTTCTAGTAGTGGGCCCTCCTCGAGGGGGATTCACCTTACTACTGTCAGTGTTGTCGATCCTCTATCGTGACCGCGGCAATGTCAAGCCGCGCGCCCAGCAAATTGCCGATCCGTATATCGCCATTGCTGGAGAATATCTAGATGCCGCCATAAGAGACTGGTTTTGCAGGCAGGTCGGTGAAGAGAGACTTTTCTTCAATAAGGAATTCTCGATCCTCGTAGGCGGTCCGAAATGGATTTGCACCGAAGATGAAGATACTGTCTGCGTTCGCAAGTACCTCGGCATCAAAGGGGCGGGTGATTTCACGTTCTTACTGTATTTGCCGCGATGGGTGCTGGCTTTCGACGAAATTATTCATTCGCACAGCCATCCGGCGCGCTGGCTGACAATGTCCGACTATTCGGAATTCAGGAAGTTTACGTCGATCCGCAACCCAATCGATATTATCCATTCCTCCGTTTTCTCCATCAACGCGCTGGCTAGTGAATACATCCAGCGCGAGCTGAATCTGGACGAGCACCAGATTCGACGCGAACTTGCGTTGAACAAACTCACCAACCCGGAGTTTATTTCCGGGCTGATCGTCTTCCTCAAGAAATACTTGGACGAATTTGTCTCCGTGTCTGACCGATTTGATTATGTGATGCGTTGGGAGGATCTCATCCAATATCCTGGTGAGGAAATTCAACGCATTGCACAGGCAACCGGTGAGCCCGTCAGCGCTGAATATGCTACACGAGTCTGGAGCGAGTTGGATCATCGCAACTTGACCCGCTATCACAGACATAGTTTTCGTCGTGGTTTGCTTTACGATTGGCAGTTCAATATTACCAATACGCACCTCAAACTATTTGAGGATGCCGGCTTTGGAGAGTATCTGCAACGATTTGGCTATGATCCGATTACCTATTTTAAAGAGAGCGACTATACCCCTGACCAGGTGCTCATTGAGGAGCACATCCGTAGGGGGCAGCCGTATGTAGAAAATCTGGACGACGATTTGATAGCTTTCGCATTCAACAAGACGAACTTCACGCCGTCACCTCGTTTTAAATTCAAGCACTATCCTCGCCAAGGTGCAATTGAGATCGAGCGGTCTACCGTGCGGGACGATGCTCTCGAGGCGGGATTCATGGCGCGTATGGCACCTATTTCGGAAACCGTCTTTAGTTATCTTCAGGAGCTGCGGCAGGTCGCTGAAGAGGCTGCGGCAGGTAATGACAGGTCGCTTGGGGATTTGCGTGAGCGCTACAGCAAGATTTTTTCCGAAGGGTTGGGCGATCGTTCTGAGTCCATGTTTTCCGCATTGACGCATTCTGATGCAACATCGGCTCTTCCCCGACTCGTTGGGAGCGTCGCTGGATACAACATCGTGCGTCTGGGCGCACACCATTATTCTGTCCCTCAATCGCTGGGTCCCATGGATTTGGGGCGGCTCGACAAATCTACACTGCCGTCGACGATTGTGGTCACGCGCACATATGAGGAAGCGCTTCAAGCTATTGGAAGGATGGCCGAGACGTGAACCGGTACTTGGAGTTTTTCGAACCTGACGCCGGGGTTGCGATTGAGAAATCGCTCGAACGAGCCTTCGAATTAGGCGCCCGCAAAGCCATAGTAATTGGGCCGAATCCTTGCGGTATGGAATTGGCCAATGCCTTGCGAAAAACCGGAATATCATGGATTGAAGGGCAGTTCGCGACATTCCGGAAGCCGGACATCGCGGATGCAGACGTTGTCCTTGTCACTGGCGGCAACGGCACAGATGTTTCACGGGTGCTCCATGACTGCATCGACAGGAACATCGCGGTCATTGCTCCGGTGACGGAGCATCACTGCAGTAAACGCACGGTATTCCTGCTTTCCATCCCGAAGGCTGGAACCCATATGGTGATTCGCCTTCTCGATCTGATGGCGTTGAGTCGATCGCCCGAACGAGCACCACAGCCTGGCACGTGGTCTACTCCAGTCGGCTATCATTATCACGCTCCCTGCAGAGATTTGATGCTCGGCGATTGGTTCGATCCCATGGGACGCCAATTATTGTTCCGATCGCCGGCGATTTTTGTGTATCGTAATCCGCTCGATATTATTGTGTCCGAGTTGGATTGGTTTGTGAGGCCCGAGCACACGTTCTCTGGATATCTCAATTGCTTTGCAAACCAGTCCGGACAATTGGAACGGCTGATAGCGGATCACACCGTTATGGGGACCATCCGCGAGCGTATCAATAGATATGCCGGTTGGATGAATTTCACCAATGTGATCCCGGTAAGCTATGAAGAACTGGTGGGGAAACGCGGTGGCGGAAGCGACACTGAGCAGCAGAACGCGATATGGGCCATGCAGCTGAAACTGCATGTTTCTGGAAGCCCGCGAGACTATGGTTCAAAACTTTACGACCAAACCAGCGCCACTTTTTCTAAGGGCCGAATTGGTCGTCACATGGAATGTTTCGAAGAGCGTCATTTCGCCCTGTTTGATGCCTTACCACAGGATTTTATGCAAGCTCTCGGCTACTCTCGTGGCTCGCTATTTTCTTCGAAAACAAGTGCATTACGGCAGCGTCCTCTGTTGGTAAAAGAGCTGCCCTCGAATGTCCTCCATACTCCGCGATTGGTGCGGGAAGGCCTGTTGGGCTGGAATATCGTTGAGATTGCGGGAAAGTATTTTCCGGTTCGGCAAGGTGTGGACGTCATGACTGCGGAGAATGCCAAACTCTTTTCGGATGGACAGAAGGGGTTCACGTGGTTGCGCGACGCCGTGGATGCTGTGATCCATGGCGATGCAGTAACCGCTCATGCAGCGGCACGACTGAAAGCCTCCGGAACAGAATTGGTCGTCGAAGGCTATTGCGGATTTAATATTGTTCGTCACAACGGCAATTGGTATGGTTTCGATCAAGTACTAGGCCCGACTGATATCGGAACACTCGGAGATGCAGCGATACAAGATATGAAGCGGAATGGGACATGTGTGTCCGGATCCAGCGCGGCCGACGTCAAGATGGAAATCCTGCACTTGGCAATGGGTCAACTGGGCCAACGGGTCACAGATGAGACGAATAT
>NZ_JBLYIG010000233.1:0-3887 GCF_049222245.1 Nitrospira sp. BLG_2
AGCTGAGCGACGATCCATACAGCCGTCCGATTACCTGTGTACGGAAACTCCACCGTAGACGCCCCAACCTCCTGAGCGAATACACTGGTGGCAGCCACACATAGCGAGCACAACACAACGAGAGCCAGGAGACCGCTCGACAGTTTTTTCACGATGCCTCGATGCCCCCTACTTTAAAACCTAGTCAAGGTATTTTCACCAAGATGGTTCACCTACTAGCCGATCTTCCGACAAGAACACCTGACACCCTTGAAACACCAAGACACGACATTGAAGGCCTCATGCAAACCCTATCGACGGCGGAGTATCGCAGATTCTCCCCCCCCCTTAACGATAGGGAAATTCCTTAACAGCGCCTCAAAAGAACTTGAGCCTGATTGGCGACCTTGATGCGCCTTTAGAAGCTTTAAAGACCAAAAGGCGCGAAGCATCCTGCCCTCAACAACCCTGCAATCCGAAAGTCATTTCGTGCCGGCATCAGCCCACTGCTTTTTCTCTTCATTCCAGATCTTCCCAGCCAATCCGAAATTCCGCTCATAGAGCACCAGCTTCCATCGGTCTTCTTCCGAGAGCTTGCTCTTCCAGCCTTTCATCTTGGTATTCGGCACTCCTTCGGAAATACGCCAAAACCAGACGGAGTCCGAGTAGAGCTTCATGCGCTCAGGGTTTCGAAAATCCGTAGCACCCGCCTTGACCGGCTTCCCATCTTTCCCGTGGCAACTGGCACAATTGGCATCTGGATTTGTCTCACCGAGGAACAGCTTACGCCCCTCTTCCAGCTTCTGAGCATCTCCCCACCAATCTTCCGGCATATGCTTGTCGGCATATTCAGCCGGAGCCGGCGGTGGTGGCACAATCGGCCCCTCTCCACCCTGCTCTCCGCAACTCGACAGTCCAAGACTCATGATTAACACAGCTTGAATGAAGCCTATCCTCATACTCATTACGATCCATTGCTCTGTCATTGAAAATTGTCGTCGAGACTGTAACAGGCTCGAGAAAGGGCTGACAAATAAAAAAAACGCTTCTGCCGAGGTGCCACCACCTCTAACAAAAGCGTTCCAGTACACCTTTCTCGACAGCTCTGCACAACTGCCCTCGCCTCACCCATCGACCGATTCGGCGAGGCACCCCGCAGCCCCTAAGGCCCGTCATCGGCGATTATGCTTTTCTCTGCTTCTGCGGTTTTCCCTTGCCACGTTCCTGCTTACGCTGAGAACGAGCAAGCTTCATTCCGATTATGGTACCAGCCGCTGCGACCATCGCTCCACCCCCCCACCAAAGCCAGACGGGAGGACCGCTCGCATCGCAACCGGTTCCAAAGTTAACCTTGATCTTCCGTTCGCTTTCAAGATCTTTTGGATCGAATTCAACTTTAAAGTTTTGCTGCTCTCCCCTCGCTTCTATCAAAAGGGGATCGCCAAGATTATCATTGTGCAGATGAAACATCGCTTTGTAGTAGCCATTTCCATCCGTCCGTACAACTTGACCGTACGAAATTCTGGTGTCCTTGACAAGGACATCTGTATTCGAAAGTCCTTTCCCGTCCTGTCCGCAAACATACCCCTCCACCATGAAACGATGGTCCGCTTCATGTGTGGCTGAAGCCACGGGTGGGAACATAACGTTCATCACGAGACAGCAAGCTAGGATCAACGGTCCTGCTGGACTTCGACTGCCAAGCTTCGAACTAGATCGCTGACTCGTCGCTCGCTCCTTCGGAGAAGTGCATACCGCACCACACGAGTGCGCTACATTTAGGGCAGGGGTTTCTAGCACAGCGCCAAATCTTTGTCAATGAGAAGGCAGGCGGGTTTGCTGATGCAGAGCGATCTTCCAACGCCATTCCACTCTCCATCGGCTGAAGCCTACAACAGCTTCAGAGATAGCCCTTCGTGCGCGCGGACGCTTCAATCTTCGCAGCTTCCTCTCGACGCTCGGACTCTTTTTTTGACACCCACGTTTCCCACGATTTTCCATTCGCCGTGTCTTCTCCGGTGAATGCAATCGTGACGATGTCATAGTACGGAATGCGCAGTGGATCAGGACTGTCTGAAGAAAACAGTTCAAGATACGAACCATCGGTGGCGACCTGGCGATTAAAGAGATATCCGAGGACAGATTCGCCAGACCTTAATGTTAAGGTCACATCTCCACGGTAGTCGAATGCGAGCTCAACAGCCTCTGCTGTTTCCGTCGAAGAGACAGGTTTGAAAACCCGCCCTTCCAGAGAAATAGGAGTATCCGCTGTATGATCCTTCGTATCCGTCATCTGGAAATCGTTGTTCGTAAAGCGTATCCCGTGAAGTGCGGCACGGCGAGGGGACCAACAAGGGACGAACGACGCTCGTCTCGCTGGGTCGAAGCGGGAGTTACGAGCAGAATCACCGTGAGGTAGGCAATAGGGTCAATTTAGCCGTCCGCGCAAATCCAGAGACCGTACTAAAGGTATCCTCAACAGCCGAGGCCTCATAGCCGCAATGCACCATGCAATCTGCGCATTTCTCGTTTCGACCCGTTCCATACTTGTCCCATTCCGTCGACTCCATGAGCTCGCGGAAGGTTTTTGTGTATCCCTCCTGAAGCAAGTAACAAGGCTTCTGCCATCCAAATACATTATACGTCGGATTGCCCCAAGGGGTGCATTGGTATTCACGCCGGCCCATGAGAAAATCCAAGAACAGCGGGGATTGATTGAACTGCCAACCCGCTTTGGGACGAGCAAGGATCTTGGAGAAGAGCTCTTGAGTTCGCGCCCGTTTCAAAAAATGTTGCTGATCGGGGGCCTTTTGATAGCTATACCCTGGGGAAATAGTCATGCCTTCGACACCGAGCGCCATCATTTCATCGAAAAATTTCCTGACTCGCTCAGGATTCGCCTCATCGAACAAAGTGGTGTTGGTCGTCACCCGATGGCCGCGTTTGACCGCCGCTTTGATGGCCTTCACCGCCACGTCATAGACTCCATCGCGGCAAACCGCCAAATCGTGCTCGTCTTTGAGTCCGTCCATATGAACACTGAAGGTCAGATACTTCGAAGGCCGATACTCATCCAGCTTCCGCTCCAAGAGGATAGCGTTCGTGCAGAGATAGATGTATTTCTTCCGATCCACCAAACCCTGAATGATTTTAGCGATTTCAGGATGAATGAGCGGCTCTCCTCCGGGAATACTCACCATGGGCGCTCCGCATTCTTCAGCCGCCGCCCAGCATTGTTCCGGTGTCAACCGCTTGTCGAGAATATGATCAGGATACTGGATCTTCCCACAACCTGCACAGGCCAGGTTGCACCGAAAAAGCGGCTCGAGCATCAGGACCAAAGGATATCGCTTCACTCCCTTCAGCTTCTGGGAGAGCACATACGTCGCCACGGTGTACATCTGGGAAATCGGAACAGCCATTCCGTTCTCCTTACTTAATTGTCTTTTCTGAAATCTGCTCTATCTGAACAGCCGCCTAAAGCAGACTGCTTGGAGGCACAAAAGTGTCGGAATTTTAACATCATGTATGGTGCTCGTCAATTTCCATATCGCTGTTCATAATGCGAAAGCATCAGGAGGGCCCAGGCCGAATAGAAATAGTGATACCTGATGAGCTATCCAACGACGGCCATTACCATAAAACCATTGATGAGTCGTCGGCCCACACGAAGTTCGATATTAGGGAAGGTCTGATTTATTCCCCTCTCCTGATGTGCTATGAGAAACGCAGCACTAAACGGGAGGCGCCCCCATGCTGCAGCAGACATTGGCCGAGGTCACGTTCGAACAATATCGTAAGCCCACCCGCCGTGAGCAATTCCTCGACGCGATGAACCGCGTCGTGCCGTGGGCGGAATTAGTGGCGGTGATCGAGCCGGTCTATCCCAAGGCCGACGGGCCGGGGCG
>NZ_JBLYIG010000234.1:0-1742 GCF_049222245.1 Nitrospira sp. BLG_2
TCCGAGAATTGTCCCTCCCAGGTCGCGTACCAATCGGTGAAAATCTGGCCGGCTGTGGAGTATGCGTTTCGCCACCTCGCGCAACCGATCCACTTCTTCGTCCGACAGGTTAAAACTGGTCGGAAGGTCCATGAAACTAGCCTGCTCATTGGCATTTGACAGCGCGTGGAAGCTGACTTCTATGACATAGTAATCGAGCGGTGGCTCGTTGGGTGCTTCGGCTCGCCGGAATGCAGACCATTCCTTGACCATCCCGCGCAGAAGCGACGTGGATTCGAACGTGTAGTGATTAATCATGGCGGTGAGCGCCACATCGCCGACATCCGTCAATCCCGGATTTTCTTCCAGCAGACTCCACCGTCTCGTGGATCGCTTGGCCTCCGCATTGACGATAATGAAAGCAATGCGCCTAACATGCTCGAGACCGCGGTCTCTTAAAGCGGTCGGGATATCCTGATAGGCCATGAAGAGATCCAAATAGGCCCGCAACCCGAGGTTGTCGCTAATGCCTCCATCCACCAGATGGATGAACGGCTTGTCCTTCCAGTCGGTATACGATCGGGCCTGCGCCGCAAAGCGGTACGCTCTGTTCGTAAAATCGGGATTGACCAGCGCGGTGGCCATCCAGGTCTCGTCCTGAAAGCCGCACTGGCCGGCGTAGTTCCGAAGTGTGATCGCGCCGAGTGGGCCCGGCACGGAAGACGACGCTGCGGTGGCCCGTGAGAGAGGATAGGACGAGAGATCTGAGCAAATGATGCCGAATTGCAGCGGCGAGAACGTAAAGTAATATCCATCCGATATATCGGTCGCTTGCACGATAAGCGCCGGTCCTTTCAATGGATTGAGATCGCTGAATGTGGCCCCATGAAACAACACATCGTCGAAGTACTCGGCCTCCAAATCGCTTTTACTGTAGTAGGCCGATGCAATCCGGTACATGTTGATTGGATTCAGAAGACGCCAGATCAAACCCCAGGTGACATTCCGGTTGAGAAAGTTCTGCTTGTAGTCTTTAAAAATGCCCTGGCCTTGCCACGCAAAGTAGGCGGCAGTGAGGCTGCCGCCGGAGACACCCGTGACCAGATCCACCTCCTGTACAAGCCGCCGGTCTCTTCCCTCGGGCGAGGCCGATGCGTCCGGCCGAGACGGGAGTTGGACTTCATTCAATGCTTCCAACACCCCATAGGCCAGCGCAGCAGCGCGAGTCCCTCCTCCGGAAAACGACACCATCAACAGCAGATCATCGGCCCGGTTCGGCGCGTTTAGCGCTGCACCCATTGTGATTCTCGGAGGCTCATACTTCTCCAGTTTGGCATTGACCGGATAGTGCGCACAGCCCGCCTGTAGCGCGGCCACTCCTCCAATGAAAGACAGAAGGAACTGTCGCACAGCGACTGTTCTCAAGGGTCTATCCCTGCGCAGTTTTCTTTTCGGTAACGATTCTTCGGCCATCATCAGGGCGCCATTATCGGCAAGCATCCGGTCATTTTCAATGAGAAAGGCCTGATCTAACGACTCATCGGCGGCACTGTGCCGGGGCGAGGGCATCGTTCACCTTTCCGTAGCCGCGCCTGATCATCACGGCATATATCTCACCCGCACATTCTGAATCTTCCCATTGAAGGCAAACGGCGCCTGTTCGTAGTAGTCCAAGGAAACCGGAGAACCCAAGTCCGCCCCGATATCGAGGCAATCATTCGCGGTGAATAGTAGGGGAGCGGACACAGGCACGATGTTCGGTC
>NZ_JBLYIG010000235.1:0-4366 GCF_049222245.1 Nitrospira sp. BLG_2
AGGTTGAGCGCCGTGCCTCAGCCAGGTCAGCACACGTTCCTGCTTCAACTCCGGCACACCGGCTTCTTTCAACGGATCAAAAATTCCAAGAATCTCCAGGAACCGGCCGTCGCGCGCTTTTCGTGAATCAGCGGCCACCACACGATACATCGGTCGTTTGTGTCTTCCCGTTCGAGCCAGTCTCAAATGTACAGCCACAACTGTCCTCCTTGTGAAAAATGCGGTTGAGGTTAAGGCTGAGGCTTAGGAGAGGAGCCGCTTTCAATCTCGGCCTCAACCTTGACCTTCACCTATTGCATCACATCGATCGCATGAGTTGGGCGAGCTGTCGACGCCCTCCTGCACCGGTCATTGCCTTTGCCAACTTCTTTGCGGACAGGAACTGCTTGATGAGACGATTCACATCCTGCACCGTCGTGCCGCTGCCACGAGCGATCCGCTTCTTCCGGCTTCCATTGATGATCGTATGATCCCGACGTTCCCGGGGTGTCATTGAGTCGATCACGGCGACCACACGACCGATCTCTCGCTCCGGCTTGTCGCCTTCGATCGTTTGCTTGAGTTTTTGCCCGCCGGGGAGCATGCCAAGAATCTGCTCAAACGAGCCCATGCGGTTCATTTGGCCGAGCTGGGTCCGAAAATCTTCCAACGTGAAGGTATTGCTGGTGAGCCGCTTCTGAGCTTCTTCCGCTTGCTCGCGAGTAATACTTTCTTGGGCTTTCTCAATGAGCGACAGCACATCGCCCATCCCAAGAATACGGGAAGCCATTCGGTCCGGATGAAACGGCTCCAGCGCATCCAGCTTTTCCCCGACACCGAGAAACTTGATGGGCTTGCCGGTTGCGGCCCGAATCGACAAGATCGCCCCTCCGCGTGCATCCCCTTCAACTTTGGTTAGAATAATTCCGGTCAAACCGACCTTTTGATCGAAGTGGCCGGCCATCGTAACCGCGTCCTGCCCAGTCATCGCGTCGGCAACTAACAGCACTTCTTGAGGAGACACGGCTGTTTTCACGGCGACGAGTTCGTCCATTAACTCGTCATCGATATGCAACCGACCGCCGGTATCCAGAATGATGAGATCAAAACCTTGATCGCGCCCCCGCGCTACCCCTTCTCGACAGATATGCACGACATCCGATTGGGAAGCTTCAACGAGATCCACACGATGAACCTCTACTCCGAGATCCCGACCGAGAGCACTCAGTTGCTCGCCGGCTGCAGGACGACGTGGATCGGCTGCAACCAACAGCACTCGCTTGCCTTGATTTTTAAACAGACGCGCGAGCTTGCCGCTGGCAGTCGTCTTTCCGGCTCCTTGCAGTCCAACCATCATCAGAATGGTCGGCGGCTTTGAGCTCAGGGCCAATCCCGCCCGCTCATGCCCCATCATCGCCTTCAGCTCATCCCAGACGACTTTGACGACCTGATGCCCGGGAGTCAGACTCTGCAGGACTTCCTGACCCACGGCCTTTTGACGGACGCGATCGATGAACTCCTTGACGATCTTAAAGTTGACGTCTGCTTCGAGAAGCGCAAACCGGACATCTTTCAGCGCTTCCGTGATATTCTGCTCCGTGAGCACACCCTGCCCTCGAAGCTTCTTCAGAATTTTCTCAAACTTATCGCTCAGCGCATCGAGCATGACGCCCCATCACCACAAAAAAGAAAAAGGCCATCGAAGCCTTGCACCAGACCTCCGATCGCCTCGAAAATCCTTGGAAAAGAGCACCGGGGAGTGTATCGGACCAAGCAGGGCAAGTCAAGGTCATCCCAAGGTCAGTAGTTTTATTGACATGCCGAAAACCATCGGATATGGTGCCTTTCAGCCACCAGAACCGCTGTACGGAAAGTTATAAAGAAAGTAGAATGGCCGCGTGAGAAAATCGCCCTGGGTTTTGCTCATCTTCGTGTTGATCGGAGGGCTCCTTGGAGGGATACTTGGGGAGATTCTCCACGTGATGGCACCTCAAGGCACCATTCAAAGCATTTTCGCAACGCACTTTAATCCTGGCATCAATCCGCCGCTCACCATCGACCTTGTCCTGCTCAAACTGGTCTTTGGGTTCAATATTAAAGTGAACATTCTGAGCATCCTGGGGATGTTCATCGGGATCTACCTTTACAAACACGTCTAGCATCTGAAACATTGGCCGACTTCCTTTTCCTGACACTGCAGCTCACCACCTCGCCGGGATTCAAGCGTGCCGGACCTATATCCGGTGCAAAGTGAACCTCAGAGGATCACGCTACCATACTCCTTCGATTCCTTAGGACTTCGCGTTCAACGCTTGAAGCCGGAGCGATCGAATTTGATTGCGCAGCTCCGCGGCCCGCTCGAACGCCAGCTCTTTGGCGGCAGCTTTCATTTCCGACTCCAGTCGTTCGATGAGCTGATCCGTTGATTCCGAACTCCCGTATGACTCGATCGATTCAGCTGCGAGATCCAATCGGACATAGTCCATGTCGGCCACCGCATACTCAAGGGAAGGAATACCTTTCGTAATACCGACCGGAATAATCCCATTGACGCGGTTATACTCGGCTTGGATCCCGCGGCGGCGGTTCGTTTCCTCGATCGCCTGCTTCATCGAATCCGTCACGCTATCCCCGTAGAAAATGACCCGTCCTTCAAGATTGCGTGCGGCTCGTCCGGCCGTTTGAATCAGCGCGCGGTACGAGCGCAGATACCCTTCCTTATCGGCATCAAGAATGGCCACCAGACTCACTTCGGGGAGATCGAGCCCTTCACGCAATAAATTGATTCCGACCAGCACGTCAAACGTCCCGCACCGGAGATCGCGGACGATTTCGGCTCGCTCAAGGGTTTTAATGTCCGAATGCAGATAGCGCACTTTGATGCCCAGGTCGTGATAATACTCGGTCAAATCTTCCGCCATGCGCTTCGTCAAGGTCGTAACCAGGACTCGCCCCCCCTTGGCCACTTCCGCGCGCACCTGGCCAAGCAGGTGGTCCACCTGCCCTTTGGCCGGCACAATATCGATCGGCGGGTCCATGAGACCCGTCGGTCGAACGATCTGCTCGACCACATTACGGCCGGCATGCTCCAGCTCGTAGCTACCGGGTGTCGCGGACACATACACCAACTGATTGAGGCAACTCTCGAACTCGGAAAACTTCAATGGACGGTTGTCGACCGCCGACGGGAGTCGAAATCCATACTCCACCAACGTCCGTTTTCTGGAATAATCTCCCTCATACATCCCACCGACTTGCGGCACGGTCGCGTGCGATTCATCGACGATCAACAGAAAATCCTTCGGAAAATAATCCAATAATGTGGGAGGCGGCTCACCCGACCTCCGCCCGCTGAGGTGACGCGAGTAATTTTCGATCCCATGGCAATACCCCATGGCTCGGATCATCTCCAGATCAAACTTGGTGCGCTGTTCGAGCCGTTGCGCCTCCAGCAGCCGACCCGTCTTCCTGAACAAGGCCAAGTGTTCCTCCAATTCTTCCTCGATGCCGGTGATGGCGCGCTCATAGCGATCGGGAGCAATGAGATAATGGGTGTTCGGATAGATGGCGATCTTGGGAAGCCTGGCCAATGATTTCCCGGTGAGTGGATCGATTTCATGAATGGCATCCACAACATCTCCGAACAGCTCGATGCGCACCGACTTGGCCTCAGACGAGGCAGGAAAAATCTCGATCACGTCTCCACGCGCCCGGAACGTCCCCCGATGAAAATCCACATCATTGCGCTCGTATTGAATCTCCACCAGTTTCGATAATATCTTCTCTCGCCTCGTTTCGACGCCCTCCTCCAAATAAATGAGCATGTCATGGTAGACCTCCGGTGACCCCAGCCCATAGATACAGGACACCGAGGATACGATCAGCACATCGTTTCGCTGCAACAGCTCGGTCGTGGCGGAGTGGCGCATCTGATCAATGGCATCGTTGATCGAGGCATCCTTCGCGATATACGTGTCGCTCTGCGGGATATACGCCTCCGGTTGGTAATAGTCGTAATAGCTCACGAAGTATTCGACAGCGTTGCGGGGGAAAAACTGCTTGAACTCTTGATAGAGTTGGCCGGCCAACGTCTTGTTGTGCACCAACACGAGCGTCGGCTTCTGGACACGTTCGATGAGATTCGCCATCGTGAAGGTCTTGCCGGACCCCGTCACTCCGAGCAATACTTGGTGCCTCGTCCCGGACTGCACTCCAGCGGTCAATCTTGCGATGGCTTCCGGCTGATCCCCGCAGGCTTGAAATGGAGCCTCTAACTTAAAGGGTGGCACGGTCCTCTCCCGGTGAAACAAGGTGGACAGAACTCCAGATGGACATCGATGACCCCTGACGTCGCGATTCGGAAAGAAAAAAGGGCCGCCGGAAACTC
>NZ_JBLYIG010000236.1:0-2209 GCF_049222245.1 Nitrospira sp. BLG_2
GATGCTGTTGACGACGGCTTTACCTTGGATATTTCTCAAGCCGGTCTCCAACACCTCCCACTTGGAACTGTCGACCATGATGGGCACTTTGCAGATATCCGGCTCCGATGCAACGAGACGAAGAAACTTCTCCATCGCAGCCTTGGAGTCCAGCATGCCCTCATCCATGTTGATATCGATGATCTGTGCTCCGCCCTCTACTTGTTGCCGTGCCACCGACAGAGCCGCTTCATAATCGCCGGCCAAAATCAACTTCGCGAAAGCGGGCGAGCCGGTCACATTCGTTCGTTCACCGATATTGACGAAGTTCGAATCCGGCCGAATGGTAACGGCTTCAAGACCGCTCAATCGCGTGTATGGCTGGATTTTCGAACGCGCATGCGATTTGACCCCGTTCACAGCTTCGGCAATGCGCTTGATATGGGCCGGTGTTGTGCCGCAGCAGCCACCGACGATATTCAGCCATCCGTTTTCCGCCCATTCGCTCAATTGAGGCGCCAAGGTGTCCGGCGTTTCAGGAAAACCGGTCGGCAGCAACGGATTCGGCAAGCCGGCATTGGGATGAGCGGTGATGTAAATCGGCGCGATCCGCGACAATTCTTCGATCAGGGGGCGCATTTCTTTTGGGCCGAGCGCGCAGTTCATCCCGACGCTCAACAGCGGCACATGGGAAATAGAGTTCCAGAAGGCTTCGACGGTTTGCCCGGTCACCCCGCGATTGCTGCCTGCCTGAATGAACGTCACGGAGGCCATGATCGGAACCCGACGCGCGCCGGACGCGAATGCCTGCTGGATCGCAAAAAACGCGGCCTTCGCGTTCAATGTGTCGAAGATCGTCTCCACGAGCAGAAGATCGACACCGCCGTCGAGCAAGCCCTGAACTTGTTCCCCATAGGCCTTTACCAACTCCGCGAAAGTTGTCCCACGCGCCACGGGGCGGTTCACATCAGTGGAAATCGACGAAGTCTTGGTCGTCGGTCCGATCGCCCCGGCGACGAAACAACGCCGTCCCGGCTGCGTCCGTTGTACTGCCGCTACTGCCCGCTTGGCGCATTCCGCCCCGGCCTTGGACAGTTCATAGCCCAGGGTCTCCATCTTGTAATCGGCCAGCGAAATAGCCTGTGAATTGAACGTATTGGTCTCGATGATGTCGGCACCGGCTTCAAGATACTGCCGATGAATCTCTTCGATGAGAGACGGCTGCGTGGCATTCAACAGATCGTTATGACCTTTGAGATCCTTCGACCAGTCCTTGAACCGCTCCCCGCGAAAGGCCGCCTCATCCAGCTTTCGCTGCTGGATCATCGTCCCCATCGCACCGTCAAGAACAAGGATGCGCTCATGCAACAGCGCCTCAATGGAACTCTCACGGGAACTCTCGCGCGATATCGTCATAATCACCTTATGAATCAGCGGGACGTTTCTGACCTACTTATTCGCGATCATACTGGAAGGCCTTCGGATCGGGCAAGCAGGCTCCCCCCTTCCTTGACATAAAATTCCGGGCCTGGCTACGATGACGCATGAAGCATGTCCGGGCTATCGTACGAATGACGGCGTTGGTGTTTCTGTCCTGCATCGTCGTCTTTTCAGTGCACCTCTCCACAACGTTTGCCGCGCCCTATTTCGAGGATGGTTTTTTAGGGCTTTCCCAGAATGAACTCCATGAAAAACTCGGCATGCCGCAGGCCGTGCGGGACCGGAAATCCGCGCTGCGTGTCTTCACCTATTATCCGACCACCGATTGGTCGAAATACTACAGCAAATTGGTGTCGCCCGAAAACGGCGAAGATGTGTACACCTTCACGCGTGGGAGCATCGATGTCCGCTACTCCTTCGGCTACGCTGTCGATCCGAATGATCAACGTGAAAACAGACCGATGATTGTGCGGCTGGTAGACATCGAATTTTCCCAAGCCGTGCCGATCAGTCGGCTGCCGGATTTGATTCCGGAGTTTCGTCCTTCAACCGATCCCGCCGCCCCCGCCTTTCGCTCCAACATTTGGGTGCTGCTGTTCAAAGGTCCCCCTTCGTCCGAGGCCCGTTTCATCGTGAGAGAGAAGGGAAAAGACCAGCTCGATTGGACGCTCTGCTACCAACTATTTTCGATGCAAGGGCTTCCCGATCGCTTGACGGCCGAAGCCTTGATAGACCGTGTGGAGATCAGCGCGCAGAGTCTGCAGTTAGTCACGCTCCGGCAACGGCACAC
>NZ_JBLYIG010000237.1:0-4468 GCF_049222245.1 Nitrospira sp. BLG_2
CACTTTTTGTAAGAATTGTCTGTTACTATCCCTCTAGCAAGTCAGGACCGAATCCGAATACCCCGCAGGAAAAGGCGTTCCAACAAGGCCGCAGCGAGGTCCGCGACGCAGAATAATGAGGCGCACGGTGCGATGAATAAAAAGCACCACATTTGTGCGCGCCCGCGAGTCGATGAGCCGGCGGTGTCCGACTCTCGTCACGTTTGCGGACGGGCGCCCTCGGTTTCGCCGCGAGGCGAGCGAGTCGGTGAGCGCCCAGTACGAAATCAGTTATTTTTGGTCAGAGCGATGCGAGAACGCCGCCGAGATAGTGAGGCGGCTGTATCTTGCGAGCCGCCGCCGGCCGACTTTCTCAATAGCCCGCTGGGCCTATCGGACCGTTGACATCCCCTTAAACCACAGGTTACAAAGTTTGTTGTTCGTGGAGGGGTCCTGCCAATCCGAGACCTCAGTACAGCAATCACCCATACAGATGTTTAATGAAGGAGGTTTGCAATGAGCGATGTGGCACCGGAAATCAAGGTGGGCGATACAGCACCGGACTTCAATCTCAAGGATCAAGACCAGAAGGACGTGAAGTTGAGCGACTACAAAGGCAAAAAGAACGTCGTGCTCTGCTTTTACCCCCTGGATTGGAGCCCCGTGTGCCAGGGTGAAAACAAGTGTCTGACCGATGACTTCCCCAAGTTCCAATCCGCCAACGCGGAATTGTTCGGCGTCAGCTGCGACAGCTTCTTTTCCCACAAGGCCTGGGCGGATTCATTGGACCTGAAACACCGCCTGTTGTCCGACGTACATCGGACGACGGCCAAGTCGTACGGCCTCTACTTTGAGCCGTTGAACTGTTCCAAACGTGCGACCGTGATCGTCGACAAGAACGGAAAGGTCTCTTACGTCAAGGTGCAGGAAATCAAGACGGCCCGCGAGGACAAGGAAATCCTCGATGCGCTGTCGAAGCTCAACTAATCAGTGCTGAGCGTTGAGTGCTGAGCCGAGAGGGGAATCCATCCTTTTCAACTCAGCACTCAGCACTCGGAACTCAACACACCATGAGCACCGTTCTCGACGTCAGCGACGCCAACTACAAAGAATTCACCGACAGCGCCGGCGCGGTCGTCGCTTACGGCCTTGCCACCTGCGAGCCCTGCAAGGCGTACGATCCAATTCTCGAGGCGACCGCCGCGAAATTCCCCATGATCAAATTCGGGAAGGCCAAGATGCATGTGCCGGGCCGCTGTCGTGAGATCAAGAAGACCCACACGTTTGAAACGTACCCCACCACCCATTTCTTCGCGCATGGTAAATTACTGCTCGCGCGCGAAGGAGTCGTCGAGCCGGCCGAACTCGCTGCACTCATTGCCGACCACCTGCTCACGTAGCGTCCATGCAACTGAGCAGTGGAATCGAAGAAACCTTTCACCGCAGCTGGATTACCCGACGCGCTGATGATCGGCGGGTTAGGAGGCAACCTGAGCATGAACAACTCGATTGCGGCTCTTGTATTCGGTGCAACCCTGGCCTTTTCATTCCCGGCTCAGGCCCATACCGACGAATTTTTCGAATCTGTTGAGGCTCCGCACGGCGGACAGCTGCGCATGACCGGTCCGTTTCATATGGAACTGGTCGCCAAGGATGGAGACTTGACCGTCTACGTCACCGATCACGCGGACAACGCCATCAGCGTGGACGGCGGCTTAGCCAAAGCAAACATCGAGAACGGGTCAACGAGGACACAGGTGAACCTGCATCCGGTCGGCAACAATATCCTTAGTGGATCCGGCGCCTTTTCCCTGACCCCCAGCACCGTGGTGGTCATTTTCATGAAGCTGCCGAACCAAGACGGTTACGCCGCCCGCTTCATGCCGTTGAAACCCAAGAGCGAACAGGGAAAGAACGCTTCATCCCATACGGATGATGCCGGTCCCCACCATCATCATCATCACTCACCGAAGCATTGATGGGGGATATCCGCTCCATAGATGTGAAGCCGGCCTTCTAGGAGAACTGATCATGAAACATCTGCTGGGAAACTTAGCATTGTGCGCAACGCTACTTGTGGCGGTGCCGGTTGGAGCCCACTCAGCGAAACACTCCGACACCGTGAAGGCTCTCCACGGCGGGCAATCCCTGAGCGCGGGGCCGTATCATCTCGAGCTGATCGCCAAGGACGGAGAACTGCTTCTGTATGTGACGGATCATTCAGATAAGGCCATCCCCACTGATGGAGCGAAAGCCAAGGCTACCATCCAGCATGGGTATGAAAAGACCAACATCCAGGTTGAGTTGGAACCGTCCGGTGAAAACACACTGAAGGGTACCGGAGCATTTACGATCAACCCCGATACCGGGATCATTGTGTTCCTCAGGTTACCGGAACAGGAGGCCTACGCAGCCCGTTTTACTCCGCGTGACCGCAAGAGCGGAGCCGCACAAACAGGAGAGCGCCACCAACACACGCACTCGCCAAAACACTGATCACTCTATAGACGCTCAAGAGACGTGGAAAGGCGGAACGATAATGGTGTGTGGATCACTGTTTGCTCGCCGCGCATTGAGGCTTCAGTGATTCGTCTGAAAAGATGTGCTGCGCGTCCAGTTCCTTCATGATGACATCGGCCGCTTGATAGAGGGCGTCCTGCTCGTCCTTCTCGATCCAAAACTTCGTCTTGATCTCGGTCACACGCTCGGCCAATTGTATAGACTCCTCCGAATCGTCGCCGTAGAGCAGGTGCCGAAGAGAGAGATGAAGCACGTGACAGCTGCATTGATGCAAATCGTTTACCGGTAGCCGGCCCCGCACCTGCTTATCTTGCTGTTCAGTCGGAATGTCCATGCGCGCGAGAAGGGTTCTGCGCGCTTCCATCAACATGGCATCCGTCGCATCGAGCGCGTTCGTGTCGACGAAATAGTCCGCGAATTGCCGACTGGAAATTCTGGCATTGAGGTCCGGATGCTCGCTTGTCGGCGTCGCGTCGATCGCGATGATCAGGCAGCCTTTGGGAAAGAGGCGATCGAGCGTCGTCCCCAGGATGTTGCGGTTCAAATACTCGACGACGGCCTGAATGCCCAGATTGTCGATGGGACCGCCGTCGTAGAGATGCACGTAATGCGGCCGGTCCATGTACCACTGAAGCGTCACATCCTGAAAGGCGCCGGGAAAAGCGGAAGATGCGTTGACCGCATTCGCCACCCGGTACTGCGCGAGGTCGGAACGCAACAACCCAAAGCGATCGTCGGTAAACGTGAAGCGAGTATGATCATTGTGAACGGTCGCGTTGAGCAGGATCTTCGGGTGCAGCTTCAGATCGGCGAAGGTCGCCTCGTGGTACAGTCGGTTGTTGAATACCTGAACCATGATATCGGAACGGGTGAAGTCGGACAGCCAATAACGGAAGATGTTCTGGGGCAGAAACCAGCGGCGGATCCAACTGCTCTGAAAGTCATAGCCGAGCGCCTCACGCAGGGCCGGGGCAGTGAAAGGACCGGCCTTGGCGCCCAACCCATAATAGACGGCAGGCAACGTGCCGCCTGAGACGCCGCTGATGACATCCGCTTGTTCCAGCATCACCGCCGCGCCGAAATTGGCCGCCCGGCTGCCGCCGCCCGAAACTGCAAGGGCCAGGAAGCGGCCATCTTGCGTTTCAGCCTCGGTGAGCTTCCAAGAGCCGGCCGTCTCCGTAACCGGCTTTCCGCCGTCCCGGGGCTCGTTCCATCCCGGTCGCCAGTTGCCCGGCAACATCTGACAACCTGCGAGAGCCGTCCAGAGACAAATTGCGGCGGGTAACCGTCGACCTAACCGCATATCAGGTCCCATGCCTGGCTAGAAAGATCCTGAGCATGAATAATTCCCAGAGGTCGCGTGATTGTAGGACGCTTGATAAAGACATGCAAGGTTTGAAGAGGACGGAAAGCTACCTGCAGAGGATTGATAGAAGAAACATTTTCACCAGGTGGAGGCGTATGCCCGGCATTGGTCTGAAGATGACCGGCCTATGCCTGCGAGATCGACGCCGATTCCGTGGTAAAAGCATCAGTGTACGACCTGTTTGATTGTGAGGTCATCGTCTAGATCAGAACAGCGGTCCATCACTGCAACAAATTCGCCGACGGCTTGTCCATATAGGTCAGGAGCGCGATCAGTCCTGCGCCAACTACTAGCCATATGAGGCCGCCTTTCCAATTTCTCTGGCTGAACGCGAAGACGCTGATCAGGAACATCAGCGACCCCACAATCCCGATAAACAGCGAGCCGTTTGCGCTCATCGTTCCCTCACGAGCAAAGATCCCTGTGTAGCATGCCGGGAGGGAAAAACTCCAGAGAGGTGGCATGATAATCCGCGCCCAGCTAATAATTCATCGATGATGCTGGCTACGCTTTTCTTCGCGTCCGTCAATCACCGGTGTGAGCTTGAAGCGGGATATATCTAATATGGTATAGTAAGCCCGACCATGTGGGAGGTGTACGAAC
>NZ_JBLYIG010000238.1:0-1743 GCF_049222245.1 Nitrospira sp. BLG_2
ATATGGCGCGTCAAGTGCTGCGGCATCTGTCCGCGGGCAGCGAGAGGCGCGTCACCATCGAACTTGTGGTTCGTGCAGTCGCCGAAAAGTTTTCTCTCCAGCCGGCACAGTTGAAACAGAAGTCAAACACACGCCAGATTGCATACCCTCGTCAGGTAGCGATGTACCTCGTCAAGGAACTGACCGCATCTTCCTTGCCGGAGATTGGGCGAGCCTTCGGTGGCAAGCACCACACAACGGTTCTACACTCTGTCCATAAGAGTGAGAAGCTTCGACACGAAGATCCGGATTTGAACAGGATCATTCACAGTGTAATTGATTCATTCAATTAGACTTATATGGATTTCAACAGATGTGCCTGTGCGACCCCGGTGGAACCATGTGGATCGAATCGAATGACAATTGTTATGCGGACGTCATACAAAGTTTTTCCACAACCTATCGAGACAGCAAGCTATTTGGTTTTGTATAATTTAGAGAGAAATCCACGCTTCCACAGGACCAACTATAACGATGTCTCTCTACAGATAAGGAAGAGGGGAGTAAGAGTTCATGGAATTCACCATATCGAGAGCTGACTTAGTGCGTGAGTTGGGGCTGTCACAGGGTGTCGTGGAGAAGAGGACAACGATCCCAATCCTGTCGAACGTGCTTGTCGAAGCCTCGGATGACCGCATCACTCTGACGGCTACCGACCTGGAGTTAGGGATCCGTTGCTCGTGCCCGGCAAAGGTGAAGAAGGCCGGAGCGGGAACGATTCCTGCGAAGAGGCTGCTCGACTACGTTCGGCTTCTACCGGAGTCTGACATCCAGATCAAGGTTGGCGACAATCACTGGGCGAGTATTGTTTGCGGCCGTTCGCGGACGCGGATCGCCGGCATGTCGCGCGACAGTTATCCGGAACTGCCCCAGGCGGCCGATAAGGTGGCGGAGATTCCCGCGGGTCTGTTTGCGTCGATGATCGGGCAGACCATTTTTTCGATCTCGAGCGAGGAATCGCGCTTCACGCTGAACGGCGCCCTTTTGGTCCTGAAATCCGATGCGATGCTGCTGGTGGCGACGGACGGTCACCGGTTGGCGATGACCGAGCGCAAGATGGACTTTGGCGCGACCAGCGGGTTCCGCGCGTTGATTCCGCGAAAAGCCATGTCGGAAATCCTCCGTCTGGCGGGAGAGGCCGGAGCAGATGCGAAGATTCACTTCTCGGCAACGGACAATCACCTCTTCTTTCAGATGGGAGACCGGCTTCTCATCAGCCGGAAACTGACGGGCAACTTCCCGGACTACGAACGAGTTCTTCCCAAAGAACATCCGCACGCGATTACGCTGGGCAAGGAAGAGTTCCGCCAGGCGATTGAGCGCGTGTCCCAGTTCTCCGACGAACGGTCTCACGCCGTGCGCGTCCACATGGAGCCCGGGGAGGTGAAGGTCCATTCGTCTCTTTCCGACACCGGCGAGAGCGAGGACAGTCTAGCGGCGTCCTACGGAGGACCGAGTGTAGAGATCGGGTTCAATGCGAGTTACGTCCTTGAATTCCTCAAGGCATGCCCGGAATCGAGCGTGACCTTTCACTTCAAGGACGCCGCCAGCGCGGGCGAAATGAGGCCCGAAGCCGCGGAGGGCGAAGCGGCTTACAACTACCGCTACATCATCATGCCGATGCGCATTTGAGGCGGAGGCAGTTCAAACGCTTGATGAAAGAAGGATATGGCGACTACTGAAGTTTACGATTCGTCTAGCATT
>NZ_JBLYIG010000239.1:0-2156 GCF_049222245.1 Nitrospira sp. BLG_2
GCAGACTGCGGGAACATTCAACCGTCCCGCGAGAAGCCTGCGGCAACTTTTTTCAGCATCCTTGTCAGCGCAGAAACACGAGCCAGAGATAGACCGCGCTGAGTGCCACCGACCCGGCCATGACGGGAAATCCGAACTTAAAGAACTGCCAAAAGGTCATCCGATAGCCGGCTTTACGCGCGATATCGACGATCACGACGTTGGCGCTCGCGCCGATGATCGTGCCGTTCCCGCCTAAGCACGCGCCCAAGGCCAATGCCCACCAGAGCGGAATGATGTCCGGTTGATGGACCAAGGCGACATAGTCGGTCATCTCCGGATGGAGCGACCGGGCAAGATCGACGATCAGAGGATTCATCGCTGCGACATAGGGAATATTATCCACCACTGCAGACAGGATCGCCGATCCCCACAACACGGCCATTGTGGACCCGGTAAGATTGCCCCTGGTCACCGTCACGAGTTGATCGGCCAGATACCGGATCACGCCGACTTTGACCAATCCTCCCACCAGAACAAATAATCCGATGAAAAAGAAGATGGTCTTCCACTCCACTTCAGCCAAGTACGTCAATTCCTCGGCATCTTCCGGCTTACGTCTCGCATGCCCGATTACCATGAACAGACTCGCCCCCAGCAGCGCAATCGTGGCCGGCTCAAGATGGATAAGCGAGTGGAGACAGAATCCCACATTGACCGCAGCCAAGAGAAATAGACACCGACGCAAGAATGCCTCGTCCGGCACCGCCTCTCGCGAACTCAAGGAGAGGACAGCCTCCCGCAGATGTGGCGCCACCGTCATTGTTCGTCCAAAGATCAGCCATAGAACCGTCAAAAACACCACCATGATGATGACGATAATCGGCCCCAGAACGATCAAAAAGTCGAGATAGCTGAGCTCCGCTTTGCTGGCAATCATGATATTGGGAGGATCCCCGACGAGCGTGGCGGTGCCTCCGATATTGGAAGCCAGCGCCTCCGTTATCAGAAATGTGACAGGGTTCAGCTCTAATCGCTTGGTGATCGCGAGGGTGACCGGGGCCATGAGTAGAACGGTGGTGACGTTATCGAGCATGGCGGACAATACCGCGGTTAAAATAGCTAACAGCACGAGTAATCGGAAGGGTCTTGCATCGGCTCGCTGCGCCGCCCAAATGGCCAAGACCTCAAAGAGACCGGTCTCCCGCACAATGTTGATGATCACCATCATGCCGATCAGCAAGAAAACGACGTTGTAGTCCACCCCGAATTCATGAGAATAAAATGCCTCCTCTTGCGACACCACGCCGAAGCTGATCATCAGCGCCGCTCCGAACATGGCCACAATCGTCTTGTGGAGCCGCTCGGTCATGATGAGCACATAGCACACGCCGAAAATCAAAAGAGCCACGGTCAGAGACGACATGTATGTCCTCAGAATCACCTAGAGGCGATTATCTTATAAAGCCACCGCATTATCCGGGGCAGCTCGCGACAATGCAATCAGAGTCGTCTTTCTGAATGGCCAGAGGTGGACTTTGATTGGGATGGATCAGTGGATCGATTTCAGCGACGCCGACAACTCCGTCATGGCGTACCTTCGAAAGGCAAACAGCACGCAAGCGACCATCGTCTGCCTGTGCAACTGCACGTCGGTCCCTCGTCGCCACTATCGCATCGAAGTTCCGGGACCCGGCTGGTATTAGAACTGATCATACCGACGGCATCGCCTCTGGCGGCAGCAACATTGGGAATGGCGGCAGTGTTCATGCCGCTGCGCTACAAGTCGCGGTCTGTCCTACTCATTGGCACTCACTCTCTCTCCCTGGCTGTCATTTGCTTGAAACGACAGCCGACCGGCGGATCATAGTACCCGTTCGAGACAGGGACTATCCCGGTTTCACATGAAACAGATTGTCCTCTGATAACTCTGAAAGTGGAGTAGAGCGCGGAGAGAGTGTTACCAATAGCGGAAAGGGCCGGAATCCAAATGCACGTAACTCGAACGTTTGTAGAAGCCGACTCCTCCGTATTGTAGTTCGAGCGCCGCTTGGCGAAGCTTTTTCGGAGGGACACCGGGAATCAAAAGATCGATCGCCTGCCCTTGCATATGTAAACTGTTCCTGGCGACACGTCGGTCTGTCCGAACCAACATGGCATTGTACTCGGGAGACCGG
>NZ_JBLYIG010000240.1:0-5746 GCF_049222245.1 Nitrospira sp. BLG_2
GGGAAAGACCCCAGGCTGGAATTCTACGGGCAAATGGCCGGACCGCAAAGGCCACTTGCGTGTATGGAATGGAGCATGATATGCAAGTATAAGTGGTGAGTGCAGAAGCAGGTACATTGCGAAGGAGATGATCACATGAAACAGAAAAGGCAGATTCTGAAGCGGAAGGAGAGGGTCACGCTGTCTCTCTCCGCCGATATGGTCGAGCGGTTGCGAACAGTCGTCTACTGGAGCCCAAAGCTGACGCTCACCGGTGTCGTCGAATCCGCGATACAATCCACGCTTAAAAAGCTGGAAAAGGGGAAACGGTTCAAGAAGAGAAAGGGAAAGTTGCCTGTCGGACGTCCGCGCAAGGACCAATTGTCTTAATGCTCGTAGAACGAAGCGGTATGCAGGATGGCAGTATAAAGGAGCGAACGCCGGAGCAAAAAACAGCTGACTCGCTCCATCGAAACTAGGAGGAGCGTAAGGCTTTCAACGGTGCGGTTAACACGAGACCTATTGATACTCCTCCTGCTCGTTGGCTGTGTCGGTTGCGATCAACTCACCAAAGACGTTGCTCAACAGTACTTAGCCTTTGAATCTCCCCGATCGTGGTTTTACGATACCGTTCGCCTGGAGTATGCCGAGAACACGGGAGCCTTCTTGAGTCTCGGTAGCGGATTTCCAGAAGGGCTACGAGTCATTCTCTTCCAAGTGTTCCCTGCGCTATGGCTTGTCGGCTTGGGAGTATTTCTTTTCGCCAAGCAGATGCCGCTGCTGTCCACCGTTGCTTGGAGCCTCATCCTCAGCGGAGGCATCGGCAACCTCTTGGATCGCCTGCTTCATGATGGACGTGTCATCGACTTCATGAACGTCGGCATCGGCGGTCTTCGCAGCGGCATCTTTAACGTGGCCGATGCCTGCATTACGATCGGTCTATCGTTGCTCGTGCTCGAGGTGTTCCGGCGACCGCGTGTGTCGGTAAATGAATAGAGATTTCTTGCTCAAGCAAGAAATCTCGACTGTGATTCACGGGGGTGCGTATGAAAAATCTATGTTTGGCCATCGTTTGTATGATGTTGCTGACGGGGTGCTCAGGTGCAGTCGGAAGCGGTATTCTCGGAGGGCTAGTGGGTGCCGGAGCCGCTGGTGGCGGCTACGAATATAATCTGAAGCGTCAGAAAGATAGGGTGGAGGAGGACTTTAAAGCCGGAAAAATCGATCAAAAGGAATACGAGATCCGCAAGGACCAGATTGCGCGGGATTCGTTTTTTCAAAAGTAGGACGTGTATCCCTCAGTGTGTAAGTCAGCTAAACCGGTGACGATCTGGCTCGATTAGATCTCAATCAGCAGATGTTTGAGAAGTGTATTGCGAAGGTGAGTTGTGCGAGTTGCGGATTTTTCATCCAAGATTTCAATGAAGTAAGATGCCCCCTGGGATGCCTAATTGTTTCATGCTCGTCTGGGAACTAAGAATGGCTTTCCCGGTGTTTCAGGTGGACGTTTTATGATCTCAATGAACTTTTTGCTCTCAGCGAACGTCTGTCCTACACGATTCCTTCTTGCTTCACGATCCTCGAAAGAATGGACCTTCTCTCGACCTTTTAGGACGTTCTCATCAAAAGCCGGTTCCTCGATCCATAGGCCTTCATTCTCAGGAAGATTGAAGAGTACGACACCCCTCCTATAGTGCTTTTTGGCGACCATTTCTCGAATCCTTTGCTAGGTTTATCCCACCATTCGTCATGAGAGCAAAAGGAGTGACAAAAGTAATTGGCGTTTCCAACAGGCTCCTCAACGACATGCCTCCATGGCTTTAAGGTGTGTAAGAAGCCATTTGCCAAGGCATGACACAGTTCTCGTTTCGTTCTCTTTTCCGCGCGACTTTCTCGTCGAACCCAATCAAAGACCTCTCTGAGAGTGGAAATGTCTCCTTGGCCCCAATCCATTCCTCACCTCTTAGGAAATATCGAAAGAGTATTTCTCACGTATTGAGATAGCACGTTCTCGCAAGCGGTTTCTGCAAGCAAAGAAAAGACAGAAGGGTACGTTGCTTCTCTTGCGCACTTCCATGTAAGCGCGGAGTTGGGCGTTAATTCTTGTCTGATATCAAGTCCCTTCGTATTGAACCACTCCATGGCTTGACGGCCTTGGCTTGGTCCCATTTTCAAACTCGCGAGACATGCTCATACAAAGTGTATGTACATCAAGGATCAAAGGGCTTTAGATTGCTCCTCGGGAAAAATGCGGGAGGCTATAGCTGCCCAACTTCTGAAATGATCGTGTGATACCCGCTGGCGCCGGCCGGTTGGGGGCGTACGATTTCGGCGATCTGAAGCTGACCCTTGGTATCGGTCGCGCGGACGACGGTTTGGAACTTCCCGGGTTTGGGCGGTCGCCACGTGTACGTCCACATCACCCAGGAATAGGGAGACATAGGCGGCTCGATCCGGCAGTCGTTCCATGTACGGCCTGCATCAACGCTCAATTCCACTCGGCTGATGCTGTGCGGTCCCCCGAAGGCGATGCCGCGAAAGGTATGCTCTGGGCCACGAAGGGTTTGGTAATGGCCCGGTGAATCGATCCGTGAAAACACTTTGATCGTGCCGTCGTCGGTCCAGCCCTTGCGTTGCCAGTACCCCTTGTAGTCGCCCGGGTACACTTCGATTTCGACGATCCATTTGACGTTTTTGATGCCGTAGAGACCCGGCACCAGCAGGCGGAGCGGGAAGCCGTGTTCCTTCGGCAGTTTTTCGCCGTTCATCAAAAAGGCGAGCATCACGTCGTCCTGCATCGCGCGTGGGAAGGGAATGCTGTCGTCGTAGCCGTCGATGCCGCGAAAGACGACATCACGCGCGGTGTCGGCGTCGGCGCCGCAGTCGAGGAGCAGCTTCTTGAGCGAGATGCCGCGCCAGGTGGCGGTGCCGATGCTGTCGCCGCCCGGCAGCGTGTCGATGCACATCAAGGTGGAGATCTGATCGTAAGAAGGGCGGTTCAGGATCTCGCGCCAACCCAGCGCCATCGGGGTTTGCACCGCGCCCTTGATGTGAAGTTTCCACTGCTCAATGTTCAGCTCGCGCGAAGCGGAGACGGCTCCATCGGCATAATTCACGATGTAGAACTGGGAGTTGGGGGTGAAATACGTCGTCTCTCGGGGCGGGACGGCGAACATCCGGCCGAATACACCTCCGACGGCATCGCAGCCGCCAGTCAGGGCGGCCAGCGCTCCGAGCCCGGTGAGTTTTAGCCCTGCTCGACGTGACAATCGCATATGAGCATTATCATACAGGATGAGACGGACCGCAACGTTCCTCCTTCCGAGCTGAAGTCAGCGAAGCCGCATCGATGAAAAAGATGGAGAACGGAGATCATCCGCGATGTTTATCACATGATCCCACATACGGACAGTCGTCCGGCGTCGGGGGGGTGTCTCGCGGTCCTTGTCCGCGCCTGTTAGAACAGATAGTGCACATAAGAGGATCTACGCGTATTATGCACCACTCCGAGGACCGTAGCCCTAAGGGTATGACGACAAAGCTTTGAGTCGGAAGTCGTGCACAACACTAGCGTATTGACAGACATATCTTATCGGTTTTGAGGTTTGTGCAGATTTCAATAAGAACCGGTTTTAATAGCCAGGCCGCACGAAGCACGTCCTGAGCTTGCTCAAATATATCAAGCCGCCCACGAGTAAAAGCCGTATCGATATCGCACATTTTCATGGCAAGAAAGAGCTAGTATGAAAAGGTTGGTTGGTTCGTCCGGATATCCCGTCTTTGCGATGGAGCGATCCCAATCGAAAGAACAGGCTTATGGACTCTGCATCATTGTATGGGTGCTGGGAGTGTTGAGCTTTGGGGGCGTTCTGGTGGATCTGCCGGTGGCACGGGCAGAGCAACAGACTGTGGAAGAAGTGCCGGATACGATGTCGCCAATTGACAATGCCGAGGGAGATATGGCTGAACCGCGCTCCGATGCGCAACCAAGTCGTTCCCCGCGACCACGGCGTCTTCCACCGGCGCTGAGACCCAAGGTCTTGACGCCGGAAGAATTGGCGGAAGCGGAGTACAACAGGAAATTAGCCGCCAAATACGGAACCGATCCCACCGCTATCGTCGGGCGTGTCCAACTGTCCAGTCAGTACGTTGATCTGTTGAACGGAAGCAGATTGGTCGACAACCAGGCCCGCGTGGATCTCGCCTTCAAAGGCAATTATTTGCTTCGTGCGGACATGCCGTTTGTCAGATGGCTAGATCAGAGCAGCCAGAATGTCGGAAGCCCTCGGGGGTTGAGTGATGTCGCGCTTACCGCGGCTTGGCGTGCATACAACACGCCGCAGTATGCAATCCTTCTCGGCATGACCTCGGCCTTTCCCACAGCGAACGAACCGACCTTAGGGTCAGGAAAGTACTCTCTGGGTCCATTCATCGCGACGGGGCGGTTTATCCCCTCTTTGGATTCTTTTGTATTTGGTCTGTTCCAACACCTGACTTCTGTAGGCGGGGATCCTTCCCGGGGAGACGTTGGCCTCACCAAAGCGATCGTTCAGGTCAATACGATTTGGGGATCGTGGTGGACGGTCGCGCAGAGTATTTTGTTAGTCAATTGGGAGCGAGATCAGAAGACCGGTATGACACTAGAATTCGAGGTGGGCCGGAATGTTGTGGGGCGATGGGGTGTTTTTGTGCGTCCCGGCGTCGGCATATGGGGCCGAGACCTTGCGGGGATCTACGAATGGAGCATCGAAGTAGGGGTTCGGCGAACGTTCCCATCGTTTTGAGCGTCCGTACTCTTCGCGTCGCGGACCCCGCGGCGGCCTTGCCGGCCAGCCTTTTGAGCATCCTGGGTTATCCTGGCGTGAACACCGTACTGAAAGTCCAGCCATATTATCGGCATCAATCAGGTCCGCAGCCTGCTAGTTGACTAAGTTCGCGCAGTTCGCTATAAGTCTTTCGCCTGCATCTATCCTGCCGTGGGTAGCCGACGGGTGCGGAGGGTCCTGCCGTATTGTTTCCCATAACACATCCCTGAAAGGAGAATTCCACATGCGAGTTTTCACACCGGCCATTCTGGCCGTTGCCGTATTCATTGCCGCGCCGGCGTTTGCGCAGAGCGCAACCGACACCAACATGGAAATCATGATGCAGAAGGTGAAGGCGGACAAAAAGCTGCTCGTCGCTTCGAACATGGATCTGACCGATGCGGAAGCGAAGGCCTTCTGGCCGCTGTATGACGAATATCAGAAGGAACTCGGCAAGATCAATCAGACCATGGGAAATACGATCAAAGAGTATGCGGATGCCTTCAACAAGGGTCCGGTCGAAAACGATACGGCGAAGAAGCTCTTGGGCGAGGCTCTGTCCGCCCAGGAGTCCGAGGTGAAACTGAAGCGCACCTATGCCGATAAGATCAGCAAAGTGCTGCCTTGGTCCAAGACGGCCCGCTACATTCAGATCGAAAACAAAGTTCGGTCGATCGTGAACATCGAGTTGGCCAAGGCAATTCCGTTGACCGACGAGCCGAAGAGAACGGCATCATGCCCGTCCGAATCGCATGGCGTGGAGGGCCGGGCGCAATATGCGCCCGGCTTCCTTCCTCGTTCGAGCCGTCGCGATGGACGTTTACGCAGCCTCACCTTTGCAGTCTCACCTTTACGATGCATGTTCGATGATCAGCATCAGGGTTTGGTGTTCGGCGCATTGGAGCGTCAGCGAGAGCCCGTCCGGATGCTTGTGTGCGGATCACGCGGGGAGGATAGGCCCA
>NZ_JBLYIG010000241.1:0-3710 GCF_049222245.1 Nitrospira sp. BLG_2
TTGCAGCTGCCGGAGTGGACGCAAGATCGTATAGCTGGCGATGCCCGCAAGACCCAATCCGAATACCAGCGCCACCAGGACCAGTTGCTCGGTGACGGCTTCCGCTTGGGCGGCGCTCGCCCGCGATTCCGTCACCCCGACGCTCACTCGAGCCTCGTGCAGATCGATATAGCCCTGAATCGAGGAGGACATGCGGTCCATCAGAACCTCGCGTCGATTTTCATACTCCGGAGTCGCCTGCCTGATCTTCCCCTTCGCGGTCTGCAATTCATTTTGAAAAAGCTTCAGTTGCTCCTTGAGCATGTCGTCCGTCTCGCGGAGCAGTTTCAACCCCTGAGGGGAGCTTTCCTGGCCCCGGAGCAGCTGAAGACTGCGCCGAAACTCCTCCACCTCCTCTGTCAGATGCGCCAGAAAAGCCTGATCTTTGGTCGCGAGATATTTCTTTTCACTGTTCAATTGGGCAAAGAGCGAACCCAACAGCCTCTTCGCGGATTCAGCAGCCGGATAATGGTAGGACGCCATCTGGGTACTCATCGCCGTCAACTGCCGAAGTTGAAAGAGCGCATAAATATTGACGCCTCCCATGACCGTAATAATGACGAGAGAGGTCATCACCAACCGCCAAAAGATGGAAAGTTGCACGAGTCCACACCTTCTCCGGACTACCTCGCGAGGGAACACGCTCGAGTGTAGGCTACCCCATACACTATTTCACCTTCGATCACAAGCCAGGAGCCGCCGTCGACCCAAGATGGTCTCGATCCGGTACAGAACAAATGTAATGAAACGAGCCCGGTGACAGCCTATCGCGATTTCAATCCCTACTGTCTCGTATCAAACTGGTGAGAAAAGAGACGCTGCCGTCTGGAGGATCCATGGAGCGATGCAAAAAGATGGCCGCGGAACAGCAAAATCGCCATGGCCATCGGTGGAGTCAGGAGCACAAGAATGATCCCTTGCCCGTCGGAATCCAAGCCCACGTAGGATAACCATCCTCCAATGGCCGTGAGCGGAAGCATGAGAATTTGGAAGAAATCGAGGCCGGCTCCGCGACCGACACGGCCGGAAAGCGTAAAAAATTCCTGCAGCCCGCTCGGAGAAAGCACCACCGGCAAAATGAGCAGCGCGAAGGGGAGGAACCACTCGACCCAATGTTCCAACACAAATTCATACGATGTCTTGAACACATTGAGGGTGGAATCATGTCGGACTTGATAAATCACTTCCGGTGCCGGATTCAAGAGGATGAACACCAGAAGCAGAAACGCCGACAAAAGAAACTGCCCATAGGGATTCGCTTGCATGCCCATATCGAGGAGCATTGTCGGCAGCCACAACACGAATCCCACGCCGATCACATCCCAGAAGTAATGTCCGAAGCTCTCCGTCACATCCGTGAGCCGAATGGACCTTGTTCCGCCGAGAGACAGCTCGATAAGCCGAAGGGTCACACCCACCAACAGCGCATTGGCGATGCCGAGCATGAGCCCGCCCACGATTCCCAATGGAGCGGCGATTCGTGATGTGCCCAACAAGAGGACGGCGAATGCGATGAGCGCCACCATCGTCACCCAACTTCGAACGAACGAGCGCCCCGTCGCATACAGGACATGCCGATACAGCTGAAATGTGGCCGAAACGAGGTTGACCATGCCGATGTGCGTACCCTAATCGGGATTGTGCCGGAGGTCAAGAACCTGTCCGCACTATTCATGAGAATTCTGCCCCAATCACGAATTCGCCACGAACCTTCATGAATCATGTGGGCACGTCGCGTGGGCAAGAGGAGTAGATTCGTGGATTCTCGGTTGACTTATCTCGAACCGATGATTATCAGATGACGTACCGACACAGTATCTTTTCACGGAGTGAATCATCATGGATGTGAACCGAATGACGATCAAGTTGCAAGAGGCACTCCAGTCCGCCTCGGCCCATGCGCAGCGACGAAGCCATCAGGGCATCGATGTTGAGCACGTGCTCTTGGCCCTGCTCGACCAGGAAGGGGGGACGACTCCTGCCCTCCTCGAGAGCGCCGGTGTCGCCCTCCCTGCCGTGAGGCAGGTCGTCGAACAAGCCTTGGCAAAGCTGCCGCAAGTGCAAGGCGCCGGGGCCGCTCCCGGTCAAATGCATATCACCAACCGTCTCACCCACGTCCTCAACCGCGCGGAAGAGGAACAACAATCGCTCAAGGACGACTTTCTCAGTGTCGAGCATGTGCTGCTGGCCATGGTTCAGGAAGGGGGCGTGTTCAAGAAGCTGGGACTGAACAGAGACGGTCTCCTGGCCGGATTGCAACAGGTGCGCGGCAATCAACGTGTCACCAGTCAGGATCCCGAAAGCACCTACCAGTCGCTGGTGAAATACGGCCGTGATCTGACTCAATTGGCCGAACAGGGGAAACTCGACCCCGTCATCGGCCGTGACGACGAAATCCGGCGCGTGATTCAGATCCTTTCCCGCCGAACCAAGAACAATCCCGTGCTCATCGGCGAGCCCGGAGTCGGGAAAACCGCGATCGTGGAAGGGCTGGCGCTTCGCATCGTCAAGGGGGATGTCCCGGAAAGTCTGAAACACAAGAAGCTCTTCGCGTTGGACATGGGATCGCTCGTCGCCGGGGCCAAGTTTCGCGGCGAGTTCGAAGAGCGGCTCAAGGCCGTGCTCAAGGAGATCCAATCTTCCCAAGGCCAGATTCTGTTGTTCATCGACGAATTGCATACGGTCGTCGGCGCCGGCGCCGCTGAAGGCGCGATGGACGCGGCCAATCTGTTGAAACCGATGCTGGCGAGGGGCGAATTGCACCTCATCGGCGCCACGACGCTCGACGAATACCGGAAACACATCGAAAAAGACGCCGCGTTGGAACGCCGCTTTCAGACCGTCTTGGTCGACCAGCCGTCCGTGGAGAACACCATTTCCATCTTGCGCGGCCTCAAAGAGCGCTATGAAGTCCACCATGGGGTACGTATCAAGGACAGCGCGCTGGTGGCGGCGGCGAAATTATCGCATCGCTATATTTCCGATCGGTTTCTTCCGGACAAAGCCATCGATTTGGTCGATGAAGCCGCGGCGCGGCTCAGGACCGAAATCGACAGCCTTCCGGCCGAGCTGGACGAGGTCTCACGCAAGGTGCTCCAGCTGGAGATTGAGCGCGAAGCGTTGAAGAAAGAGAAGGATCCGGCGAGCGCCGCCCGTTTGGCTGCTCTCGAGGCCGAGCTGAACGAAAGGCAACGCGACCTGCAGACTCTGAAAACCCGGTGGGAATCGGAAAAGACCTCCGTCTCCCGCCTCCGTAAAACGCGTCAGGCCATCGAGGACGTCAAACTGAAGATCGATCAAGCCGAGCGGGCGTATGACCTCAATCGCGTGGCTGAACTGCGGTACGGAGAGCTGCCTCGGCTGGAGCGGGAATTGGAACTGGAACAGCAGCATTTGGGAAAGAAGCAAGATGAGGCAAGACTGCTGAAGGAAGAAGTCGATGAAGATGAGATTGCCGCCGTGGTCGGCCGCTGGACCGGCATTCCGGTTTCCCGCTTGCTCGAAGGAGAAACCGACAAGCTGTTGAAACTCGAGGAACTGCTGCACCAGCGTGTCGTGGGACAAGATGAAGGCGTTCGAGCCGTCGCGGACGCCGTGCTTCGCGCCCGGTCGGGCATCAAAGATCCCAATCGCCCGATCGGTGCATTTCTGTTCCTGGGCCCCACCGGTGT
>NZ_JBLYIG010000242.1:0-4775 GCF_049222245.1 Nitrospira sp. BLG_2
GGTGAGTTTCGTCCGTCCTGTGTTGCCGCCGTTCCTTGAGCGGGTCGAGATTCGGAACCTCTCCGTCGGACATGCGCGTCTCGACCTCATGCTCGATCGCCATGAGAACGAAGTCGCCTTGAGGGTGGTCCGCCGCATCGGCGAGATTGAGGTCGTGCTCACCATCTAAGAAAGGACTGATTTATTCACAATTCCGAGTAGCAACAAGCTGGATTCGCGGTGTTTTGATGCCGACTACTCGAAAACGCGAATTAATCAGACCTTCCCTAAATCGACTCACGTGTCAGGCAGCCGGTTTCCGGCCGGTGATGAACCCAACGAGCGCGAGAATGACAAAAATCACGAATAACGCATAAGCAATACTCGTGGCTGTCCCCGCGACTCCGGAAAGACCGAGCACTCCAGCTATAATGGCGACGACCAAGAACGTCACAGCCCAGCTCAACATAGTAAGCCTCCCCGAGTTAATTAATCACCTCCGTAACGTTAGCAACCCACCTCCTCAATCTCCAGCGAAGTAGGTCCAAGTATGGCGCTGACGCGCACTACCTTTGCGGGCCGGATTGGGCTGTATTCTGTTTATCAAACCATTCGTTCGTCCATTTCATGACGTCTTCTTTTTTATCGCCATATCGCTCCTGTACCCGGCCCAGGAATTTATCGTAATTTCCTTCGGCCTCCGTCATATCATCATCGGTCAGCTTTCCCCATTGACGCTTGACCTCACCCTTGAACTGGCTCCATTTCCCCTGGAATTGCTCCGCGTTCATATGCCCCTCCTTGTCTATTGTTGCCATTAAACTAGTTACCGCTCTTCGTACTCATATCGTGAGTGTAGGAAAAACGATGATGAGACTGTACTGGGTAGATCCCTGGAGGGTTCAGTGCAAAAGATCTTCTGTACGTCCGGATCGATGACCTCGCTTCATTCGATCAACCGCGAATCGATCCCATGATGGGGTTCCCTCTGCCAGAGTGGTCCCGATCTAGAATGAAAGATTCGGGTATCAGTTCTGCATCAGCTATCAATCAGGCATGGAATATTGGAAAGGAGAATCGATCACTTCCGAATGGTTACGAACGCACGCCGGGTTGTCATGCGGTAAATATTGCGGCGTTCTGCGGCAACGGCGGATGACTCGCTGTGGTGATTCGCGTCAGTTGAAGAGGCACGTTGCCCGGCAGAGAATCGAATCAGAAGCTATGAGAGATCAATGAAGGGTGAGGACTGACATGCGGGCAGTGATGAGACGAATGGGTAAGAGATAGAGATGAAAAAAGCAAAAAGAGCCATGATCAAAATCAAAGACTTCGATTCCATGACCGTCAGCCAGGTCATGGAAAAGGAGGTCCAATTCGTTCCGCTGAAAATGAAAGGGCATATGATCGCGACGCTTTTAATAGAAGGGTTCGGGGCCGTGCCCGTTGTGGAGAAGGGACGTAAGCTGGTCGGCATTGTGAGCGAGCACGATTTACTCGCGGCCGTTGACGACCACCATGCGCTCAGTACCGTCACGGCGAAGGACATCATGACGCCGAATCCTTATTCAGTCAGGGCTGAAACGACACTCGGAACGTTGGTGCACATATTGCGCGCAAGCGATCTGGTTCGCGTTCCAGTCGTAGACGCCAAGAATAAACTCATCGGTATTATCGCGAGACGGGATGTGTTGCGGACCTATCTCGCCACCGGGGGAAAACGAGAACAGTGAGGCATGTATGAGAAAAACAGACTTCTTCATGAAAGCCGGCGATCCCAAGGCCTTGACCGTCGAACAATTGATGCAGGACGCGGTCGTCCGATGCACGTCGCGCACCGATGCCTCGACGATCGCGCACATGATGACGCATCGAAACTTCGGGAGTCTTCCTGTCGTGGAAGAGGATGGCACGTTGATCGGGATCGTGACGGAATACGATCTCCTGCAGGCCATGCTCGACGGGCGAGATCTGCGGAAGATTCTTGCCACGGAAATCATGTCCACCCATCCCGTGACCGTGACGGAAGATCAAACACTCGCCCAGGTGGCCGATCTGTTCCAGGACCGGTATTTGACTCGCGTGCCGGTGGTCAGGAACAATCAGCTGGTCGGGATTCTGGCTCGGCGCGATCTTTTGTACGGCTACATGAAGGCGTCACAATACTGGTCGTGACATGGAGAAGGTTGAGGCGATGCGCGCGTGGTCGACGTGAGCTGCCGAACGAGGTCACAATACTGGTCGTGACATGGAGAAGGTTGAGGCTCAGGACTAGGTTGATTCAAAGGGGGGACAACGCTCAACCTTAACGTCGTCCCTCTCTGTTGGTTTTTGGCAAATCGTCTTTCCTCGTCGCGAGCAGGTCATGCCTGCAACGGCACGCCCAAAATAGAGCCGCGCACCGGCTCACTGATTGGACCAAGCTTCCGCCGTCCATTGATGTTTGCATTCCCAACAGAGCCAGACCGGCGATTCCGTCACTTTGGTATCCGCCAATAGCGGTCCGGATGTCGGCTGCGCCGGCGATTCCATGGCGGTTACTCTCGTGCTCCGGCATTTCGGGCAGGGAGGTGGAGTTTGTTTCATGACGAGTCTTTCCTTTCTCTAGACCGCTCGTTTGCGAAATTGAAATCATTCGTCGGCGAATAAGGAGGCCGGTCATGGTCACTAATGAACTCAATGAGGCACACCGTCTCGTCCATACGAGTGAATCTGGTCCTTCGCGCCGCGAAATCCTGGTTCACGGAAGTACGGTGGCGGTTGGCGCGGGGGTTTCCGCCCTGCTGGGTGGTTTGGGAGTGTTCACGAGAAGATCGTATGGAATGGAGCGGTCGACAACAAGCCTTCTCGATTCCCTGATGCCCGCCCGCGCGGCGTTGCTCGTGATCGACATGCAGCGTGACTTTCTTGAGCCGGAAGGTTATGCGGCGCAGGCGGGACTCGACATCGCGCCGCTGGCCGCGGCAATCCGTCCAATCGCAAAGCTGCTCGCAGTTGGACGCCAAGCCGGTCTGCTGATCGTGCATACCCGTGAAGGCCATTTGCCGGACCTGTCCGATTGTCCGCCGTACAAGCTGGAACGCAGTCGCAGAGCCGGTGCGGAAATCGGCTCCAAGGGTCCGCTCGGTCGTCTGCTGGTGCGGGATGAAGTAGGCCACGATTTCGTGGAAGCCTTACGTCCCATCAAGCAGGAAATCGTTATCGATAAGCCTGGATACAGCGCGTTCGCCCGCACGGGATTGCAACAGATATTGATGAAGCGCGGTATTGAAACACTCATTGTGACGGGTGTCACCACGGAAGTATGCGTCAGCTCGACATTGCGCGCCGCAATCGACCTCGGGTATCGCTGCATCACGGTGAGTGATGCATGCGCTTCGGGAGATCCCGACTTGCACAAAGCGTCCCTGGCCATGATCGGCGTGGAAGGAGGCATCTTCGGCGAAATCGCCACTACCGCCGAAGTCGTTGAGCGGCTCGCTCTCTAGTCAGTCCGAGTCCCGCTGAATCGTCGAGGCATATCCGTCTTCCGAGACATAGGCTTTGACCTGATCTCCGACCGCCACTCGGTCCATTTTGGTTTGATCGTCGACTCGGACACGGGTCGTTTCACCGTCGCTCTCCTTGATGGTCGGCACGGACACGGCTCCCGTCATCTCGTTCACACAGGCGTTTGAGTCTTTGTGAGAAGCCGAAAGCGACACCAAGTCAGTGCTGCTTTCGGCTAGAGGCTGGAGAAAGGTTATGACCGTTTCCGGTTTGCCAGCACCCCAATCCCAAGGAGACCTGGCACGAATAACAAGACGGCAGCGGGTAAAGGCACCGGGGTCAATTTCAATGACAAGTTATCGGCATATCCATCGTTATACTGGCCTGCACTGCGAGTGAGCGCCAATGCGATCTGTATGGAGCGAGTTCCTACGGGAACAAGGCCATCCGTGCTCCGTTCCAATAATCCCGTGATATTTTGTCGATCTCCATTCGTTACCGCCCCGATCGCAGCAAATCCTAATGGAGCGTCCTGGTCGTTCAAGAAGTTCGCGGTCAATACCGCACGATCGCCTTGGTTGGAAAACCCACCGAGAAAACCAGACAGCTCATATCTTGTAGAACCCAAATCGATGGACGAAGCCACGCCCGTTATATCTATTCGTTGGTGTCCAATAGAAGGATTGGTGAAGCCGCCTGAAAAGAAATTCAGTCCACGATCGGCTGGCCCTGGACTCCCGATTGCGGGAAAGTCATTCAATGTAACCACTGCTTTGTACTTCGTGACAGTGAACTCACCAGTCCTGGTAAACCCCGTTACAGCACCAATCGAGGACCCGTCTGATGAGCCTACATCAGATTCAGCGTCCCCATTAATAATAAGATTCTGGTTGAAGGGTACCGTGGCAGCCAGCGCGGGAGAGAGACCCCACGCAAGGAACGCGAGAAGCAACCCTGATGCAAGCTTCATAATTCGTCCTTCCTTTAAGGAGTAGGTGCGGAAGTTATGAATGCATTGGATTGCTAATTATACGTAGTTTAATCAGTCTGTCAATATGTATTCCGCTCACATAGCTAGAGGGATAATTTGATTTGTCCTCTCGTTGTCCTGGCGCGGAGTCGTAGCCTTCGGTAGGACTGAGGGAAGACTCCATTAACAGGAGCAGAGATGAAACCTCGGCATGCTCTTATGCGGCTGAGCGACGGCTTCGCACCCAATAGACTCGTCTAGGATCCAAGGTGACATCGGCTTGGCCTGTCCGACTTAAAAAGTCGACGGCTAAGAACACTTGATTCCAGGTCAAGTC
>NZ_JBLYIG010000243.1:0-1962 GCF_049222245.1 Nitrospira sp. BLG_2
AGTAGACCGACTGTGAGGGAGGGCACGACTTCGCAGAGGGAGCGACGTTCCGGATCCACACATGTAGGAGTCCTAAGAGATGCGCCTGGGAGCCGACCGCCAGGGCCTTGAGCCACACCGGTCCATGAGCCGATTCAGGAAAGGCCTCCATCCAGTCGACGACTTGCTTGAGATCCGCTGGGGTGCTTTCAGCGAGTACGGGTGCATCGATGTTCAACGAATGGGCCAGGGCGAGAAGCCGCCGCACGGCTCCACGACGAACGGCCGCTTGCAGCCGAGGAATGACTTCGGCTCGGTATCGTGAGAGGATATTGTTCCAGCTTTGCCCCTTGCGATGCGAGAGGCGGTCGACTTCCTCGGCATACAGAGCGGGTAACCGTCCGGCCACCCGCTGCCGCCGAAGATAATATTCTTCGGGATAGTCCCGCATGTAGGCCATCACGGCTTCATATCGCCCGTCGATGTTGAGATGGTTCTTGCAAGCCTGTTGGACCAGTTCACGCGCGTACCAGAGACGAATCGCCAGAAATTTCACCAGACCGACTGGATAAGCTTGCTGCCAGGGGTAGCCTTGTTCTTCTCCGCGCCATTTGATGAAGCCGGCCCAGCCTGGCAGCGCGGTCAATTGTAGCGATAGGTAATCTTGTAGTAGTTCAGACGGAATTCCCAGTGCATCCAGGCTTTCAAGCAGTGCGTCTTCGGGATGATCCGGCAGCTGGGCGATTTTTCTGCGACTGTCTTTGATTCCACAGGGAGACCATTCGTGTGAGGCCATGGCCTTCCAGGCTTCATACAGACCTTTTTCCCGCCCCGGCATGGTCCATGTGGCATGACCTTCGTCCAGGAAAGCCCCGCACCACTTGATCATCTGTTCGTTGATTTGCTGGACGATTTGCGTGCCGAGGGTGTCGTCGCACCAGTGGGAGAGCGTGAGCCATCGACAGAGGGCGGCTTGGTTCTCATCCACGACTTTTCGGATTCGATCGTCTAATGAAAAGGGAAGAAGGACATGCTCCAGCTTATGGGCGAGCGCGTCGATCAACGGCCTGTCGGGATCTTCCAGTTGATCGTCAAGCGGTTCCATGGCCGGAGCGCAAAGTCCATCAGCCAGACAAGCGCGTAAGACCGAATCGTGGGTGACGACACGCGATCCGATGGTCCCCTGCTTATCGACGACAAACGGTTTCAGAGCGTTGTCAAGATGATGCGGCTGTATGCGGCCGGTCTTCAGATACTCGCGATACAAATGACTGGGAAGATAGCCGTTGCCGCCCAGAAACTGCTTGCCCCGTTTGACGGCTTCTTCGAACGGTAAATATTCAATGCTGTGCAATGGATTGTGGTGGACGAAGGTCCGCATCGGCCAATATTGCGCAATGACTTCTCCCGCAAGACGGACGACCCCGCGCAATTCCATTCGCCTGGATTCAATGTCGGGAACATGCTTTAGCGGTTCCATGCGAGAGATCGCTCCATGGCGGCGGTTTTATTCGGAGCTTGATCCGGTTCATACAAACTGGTCGGGGCCAAGCCGATCGCCAGCAAGGCCAACACCACGATCAGCAGCGAAGTAAATTCGGGATGTCGGAGATCGGCATAGCGTAAATCCGGCCGGCGGGGGCCGAAGAGTAACTGTTGCACCATCTGCATGATGTACCACGAGGCGGCAAGCCAGGCCGTAAGCGCGATGAACAGGCCGATCGTTGAAGAGGGTGGTATGGTCAACAGCAACCCCATGAACCCCGCGAACACTCCGAACGGTGGGATTCCCATCGCCGCAAGACCCAACAGGGAAAACAGGACGGCATATTTCGGCATCGCCGCCGGCACAAGAACCAAATCTCGCGTGCCTTCTTCTGTCCGACGATACGCGCCAGGTAGGAGCTGCCAAAGCCCGCGTCGAAGCTGCCGACGCGCGGGCCGGTCTGGCCGAATTTCGCGTTGTCGGCTGCAATGGTTAGG
>NZ_JBLYIG010000244.1:0-5282 GCF_049222245.1 Nitrospira sp. BLG_2
CACTTTTTGTAAGAATTGTCTGTTACTATCCCTCTAGCAAGTCAGGACCGAATCCGAATACCCCGCAGGAAAAGGCGTTCCAACAAGGCCGCAGCGAGGTCCGCGACGCAGAATAATGAGGCGCACGGTGCGATGAATAAAGAGCACCACGTTTGTGCGCGCCGGCGAGTCGGTGAGCCGGCGGTGTCCGACTCTCGTCACATTTGCGGACGGGAGCCCTCGGCTTCGCCGCGAGGCGAGCGAGTCGGTGAGCGCCCAGTGTCCTAGAGGCGAATCGTAACCTATTTTCACCCGGCCCACCCATTGCCTGTCGGAACAGGCGTTTTCCCTTGCGCCGTACGTTGAGCCTCTGAGGTTCACGCCGTGCCGAATAAGGCACGGCACGCTCGTGAACGCCGCCGAGATGGTGAGGCGGCAGTGTCCTGCGAGAACGCCGTTGGAGGACTTTTTCAACATCCTGCAGATCAAGACAGGTTCGACCATCGCGAAAACGTCGCCGCTTGGCCGATAGGGGTTTCGGCAAGATCGATCACGGTCCAAATTAAGGCTCGCTCGACAAGAAATCGCCGCCCCGTTGAAGAGATTCGCACTCCTCGATATCCGTCGAAGTAGCCGTTGAGCTTTGCTCGCTCCAACATCTTTTCCCGCTCAGCACGGTCATCCGCCTCGGCCGTGAGCCGCGACGGCGTCTTGATGAATTGGTCCCAGGACAGCTCCCACAGATCCAACGCGGTTTGATTGCCGTAGTTCAAGATCGGGTCCTGCTCCACACCGTGCGATACGACGATGATCGATGCCTCGAACAACATACGTGCCTGCTGTTTTGCGCTGGGTGTATGCTCGATCAGATGTTTTCCCGTCCAATGACGATAGCTGTCCAGCAATAGCCGGCTCCACTCAACAATAGGCGGCTCGTTCCACGGCGAAATCTTCACGAACGTGGTGGTAACACGTCTTGCAAAACAGGGCAAGCTTCACCCGTCTAGGCAAGAGGTCAAGCTGCGCAATGGTTCCACGATGCCGGATCGACACAATCCGAGCCGTTGGACAGTCGCGGCGGAGATCTTCAAGACATCGTGGGTTGCCCTATTATAGATAGCCGCATAAAACCTGCCGCTCGACTGTTTCACAAATCTGTTTTCATATTCACCCGCAGATTTTTAACCGGAACGCCGCCTGGCTTCGCAGCTAGGCGGCGTAGCAAAAGAACCGTTTATGAAATACGGATGCCCCAGCGTATCAACGACCCTTGACCCTCATGTCTGACAACGGCTATGTTCGAAGAGGCCACAATATGGCCGTCATCACAACCACATTTGTAAGGGGGTAGACATGAGCAAGAAGGCAGTGTTTTACCACGCAGGTTGTCCGGTATGCGTTGAAGCGGAACAGAACGTCGCGAATGCGCTTGACCGCTCGCGCTACAACGTGGAGATCGTGCATTTAGGACAGCAGAAAGGCCGCATCACCGAGGCCGAGGCTGCCGGGGTGAAATCCGTACCGGCCCTCGTGCTTGAGGGACAACCGTTTCATATAAACTTCGGAGCGGGACTCGACGCCCTGAAGTAATGTGATGTTGCGGCTCCATGCGCCTGCCAACGCGTGTGGGGCCGCTTCCTCTGCCGTTGCGTGTTACTCTTGAAAAGAGCTTTTCCCAAAATGAAGCAGTTAGGTGAGTGAAACGAGAGCTTGTTCACTCGCCTGTCATAACGTATTGAGCCGTTAGACTTTCGGCTGATTCTTCGTCACCGTCACTTCCGATACATCCACATCCACTACGTCACGAATTTTCTCCAGTCCAGTTGTCGTGTAATGGCAGATACCGGGAGTCCTTGCGTCGCCAATTCTCCGGCCACAATGATCCACGTTCGTGTATCCATGTCCAGAGCCTACTCTGGACTGTCGGATTTTTACGGCAACAATACGATACCTTGTCAAAACCATGGGACTTCTCTGTATAATGACCATCCCACTTTTAGGAAACAGGAGCGCAGATGGCGGGCAAGACTTTGTTCGACAAGATTTGGGATTCGCATGTCGTCCGATCGGAACCGGATGGAACGACATTGGTCTATATCGATCGACAATTGGTTCATGAAGTGACGTCCCCTCAGGCCTTCGAAGGATTGAAGCTGGCGGATCGCCGCCCACGACGACCTGCCGCGACCCTCGCTGTGCCGGATCATAATGTTCCCACCACGGATCGTCGGTTGGGAATCGCCGATCAAGTAAGTGCTCTTCAGATTCAAACACTCGAAGACAACTGCAAGGAATTCGGCATCACTCTTTTCAACATGAGCGACATCCGACAGGGTATCGTCCATGTCATCGGTCCGGAACAAGGTTTCACCCTCCCTGGTACAACAATCGTGTGTGGCGACTCCCACACCTCCACCCATGGGGCGTTTGGTGCCTTGGCGTTCGGCATCGGGACGAGTGAAGTGGAACACGTGTTGGCCACTCAATGTTTGGTGCAGAAACGACCCATGACCATGGAAATACGTGTCGATGGAACTCTCTCCGAGCGCTGCTCGGCCAAGGATATTATTCTTGCGATTATCGGGAAGATCGGCACCGCAGGGGGGACCGGCTATGTCATCGAATATACCGGTTCGGCAATCGACGCCCTCAGCATGGAGGGTCGGATGACTCTCTGTAACATGTCGATCGAGGGAGGGGCTCGTGCCGGCATGGTCGCGCCTGATGAGAAAACGATTGCCTATATCAAGGGACGGCCACTCGCTCCAAGAGGTGAGCTTTTCGAACAGGCCGTTCGGGCATGGCGACAGCTCAAGACCGATACGGATGCCAAGTATGATAGGACTGTCGCATTGAAAGCGGAACAGATCGCGCCGCAAGTCAGCTGGGGCACCAGCCCCGGTATGGTCATCGGCGTCGATCAAACGGTGCCCGACCCCCGCACGATGTCGGACGAGAAAACGAAGAATGCCGCCGAGCGGGCATTGGCCTACATGGGGCTTTCACCCAATATGCCGATGACCGACATCAAAATCGACAAGGTTTTCATCGGCTCCTGCACGAACTCGCGGATCGAAGACCTTCGGCTCGCCGCCGATTTCGCGAAGGGCAAGAAGGTCGCGAAGACCGTGCACGCGATGGTGGTTCCAGGATCGGGTCTGATCAAGCAACAGGCGGAGTCCGAAGGACTGGACCGCGTGTTCCTGGAGGCAGGGTTCGAATGGCGGGAGGCCGGGTGCAGTATGTGTCTGGCGATGAATGCCGATGTCCTAAAACCGGGTGAGCGCTGCGCCTCCACGAGCAATCGTAATTTTGAGGGGCGTCAGGGAGCCGGAGGTCGCACTCACCTGGTGTCACCGGCCATGGCGGTTGCCGCGGCCATTGAAGGACATTTTGTTGATATCCGACACTGGAGCTAACCAATGGAACCGTTCACCACCCTAACCGGTCTCGTGGCTCCCCTGGATCGCGTGAACGTCGACACCGATCAGGTGATTCCAAAGCAGTTTCTGAAGACGATCAAGCGCACCGGACTGCGCGAAGGTCTGTTTTTCGATTGGCGGAAACGAAAAGACGGCTCGCCTGATCCATCTTTCTTTTTGAACCAACCTCGGTATCGGGGCGCGGCGATTCTCTTAACCCGAGACAATTTCGGCTGCGGTTCATCCCGTGAGCATGCGCCCTGGGCATTATTGGATCAAGGGTTCAGGTGCATCATCGCCCCCAGCTTTGCGGACATTTTTTATAACAACTGCTTTCAGAACGGAATTCTTCCAGTCGTTTTGCGATCGGAGGACGTGCTTGATCTCATGAACCAGGTACTCGGCCTTGAAGGTTACCGGCTCGCCGTGGACCTGGGCCGCCAAACGGTGACCACTCCGAATGGAACCACGTATCAGTTTGAGATCGACCCCTTCCGCAAGGATTGCCTCTATCGAGGGCTTGATGCGATCGGCCTCACACTCCAGCACGAGAAGGCGATCACGGCCTATGAATCTCGGCGAAAGGCTGAGGCTCCTTGGCTGTTCAGCGACGTCCATCCATAACTGAGGAGATATTCGTGAAACTGTTTTTAACGCTTCTCTTCTTTGTCGGTGCGGCCTACCTCGTTGTCGTGTTCAACTTGTCCTATTCCGATGGAAACAGAGCAGGATACATCCAAAAATTTTCCACGAAGGGCTGGCTGTGCAAGACGCACGAAGGAGAGTTGGCGATGACGACCGTGCCGGGAACGGCACCGATTCTCTGGGATTTTACGATCTGGGACGATAAAGTCGCCGAGCAATTATCGGAGGTGATGGGAAAACGGGTCATCTTGCATTACAAAGAGTATCGCTATATTCCTACCACTTGTTTCGGTGAAACGACCTATTTCGTGGATAAAGTGGAAATTCAAGAAGAGTAGGCTTGCTCGCCATCTACAGCCATTTCTTTCGGCGAAACCCAATCAGCATGACGGCCGCCACGACTCCCATGATGCCCAACGCCATCGGGTAGCCCCAGGGCCATTTCAACTCCGGCATATACTCGAAATTCATGCCGTAGATACCCGCAATAAAGGTAAGCGGCATGAAAATCGTCGTGATAACCGTCAGCACTCGCATGACGGTGTTCAACCGATAGCTGACGCTTGAAAGATAGATGTCAAGACTCGCCGAGACCATTTCACGCAAGGTCTCGATCGTGTCGACGATCTGCACCACATGGTCGTAGACGTCTCGGAAAAACACCTTGGTATGTTCGTGTAAAAAGGGACATTCCGAACGGGACAGGTTGTTGATGGCTTCCCGCAGCGGCCACACGGCGCGCCGCACGAATAACAGCTGCCGTTTGAGCGCATGAATGTCTTTGAGTGTGTCCGGTTTCGGATCGGCGATCACCCGCTCTTGCAGCGATTCGATCCGTTCTCCGAGCATTTCGAGAACAGCGAAATATTGATCGACCACGGCATCAATGAGCGCGTACAGCAGATAGTCCGACCCATTTTGTCGAAGGCGCCCTTTGCCGCCTCTCAGACGGTTCCGCACGGACTGAAAGACATCCGTCCCGTTTTCTTGGAACGACAGGACATAATTGCGTCCGAGCACGAAACTCACCTGTTCGACCATAATGTCTCCTCGCTCGGAGAGCATGAGCATCTTCATGACGAGAAAGAAATAGGTCTCATAGTCATCGAGCTTCGGGCGCTGGTCCGTATTGGCGATGTCTTCCAGAAGAAGGGGGTGGAGACCGAAATGTTTTCCGAAGACCTCCAGAATATCAACTTTGTGCACTCCACCGACGTTCACCCACGTGACGGTTTC
>NZ_JBLYIG010000245.1:0-1527 GCF_049222245.1 Nitrospira sp. BLG_2
AATTTTGCACCATGCTATATGCCGTCCGTCGTCACTAGCACGGTCCCATAATACGATTGCTCTAAAACGATGCGGTCAGAACATTTTGACGTCCATTAGAAGTACTAGAGGTACCGGAATTGGTTGGGGAGAGCTCACAAATCACCGCAATCCGGAATTACCTCCTTCAGGTGGCCGGATCCGACGCCCATGTGTTGATTACCGGAGAAACGGGAACCGGAAAGGATTTGGCCGCTGAACTGCTTCACGCGAGTAGTCCACGTTTCAAGAACCCATTTGTCAGTTTCAATTGTGCGGCTATTCCGGACTCACTTCTGGAAAGTGAACTGTTCGGTCATGAGAAAGGCGCGTTTACGGGAGCCGATATCAAGCGCCAAGGGCTGTTTGCGGCAACAAGCGGAGGAACGGTCTTTCTCGACGAAATCGGAGAAATGCCCCTTCGCGCGCAATCCAAAATTCTCCGCGTGCTTGATTGCAGGCAGATTCAGCGCATCGGTTCAGCTCGATCATATCCTGTCGACGTCCGAATTATAGCGGCTACCAATCAGAACCTCGAGGAGCTGGTCGCGGAAGGCCTGTTTCGAAAAGACCTGTACTACAGACTCAATGTCGCCAGGGTTCATCTGCCTCCGCTTCGCGAACGGAGGGATGATATTCCTCACCTGATAGGCCATTTTCTTCACCTGTTCAATGAGCAGATGGGCAGACACGTTGTCGGCTTGGAAAGAGATGTACATGACTGTCTTCTCGAATACGAATGGCCGGGGAACGTGAGGGAGCTGAAGAATCTCCTGGAGGCGACCTTCCTCACCGTTCAATCTTCAATGATCGGCTTCCTGGACCTCCCGGCGGACTATCAGAAAAAGTTCTTACAGATGCGGAACGCTCCGTTCGTGGAGCGAGAGAACTTGCTTTCGATGCTCTTAGCAACCAATTGGAACAAGTCCAAAGCGGCGAAGCAGCTTCATTGGTCTAGAATGACGGTGTATCGCAAGATGGCCAAGTACAGCCTCAGTCCATCGTCCATCACAATGCCCAGAACAAAAGCCTAGAGCATGAAAAGCTTTTCGCTGAGCAATGCAAAGTGGCTCATCGCTCCGCTCATTACATTGGCCCTCATCGGCGCGATGTGGTCCTATTACAGTCTCATCTATGTGCCGAATCGGGTCGAATACTTTACTGGGCGCAATTTGCGAATCTTGGCGACGATAGGAAACGAAATCACCTCCGTCATTCGGAATTACAATCAAGTGCTATTGAGGACTGAGCCACTCGAATACGCGATTACGCATACCTTTGTGCGTTCTGGCACCGGGACTTCATGGGCTATCACGTACACGCCAACCGATTCAGGCACTCCTATCAAACAAAAGGACGTCCAAGATGTCATTCATAAATTAGTCGCGTTGCTCCTTTGTCTCGCAAGTACCAGCTGCACGGTTGCGACAGGCAATCGCGATGTCGCCAGTAAGGCGGCACGAGATCGGATCCATCCAGGCATGACAAAAGCTGAGGTGAGTGGGATCA
>NZ_JBLYIG010000246.1:0-1722 GCF_049222245.1 Nitrospira sp. BLG_2
AGCCGCCCTCAATATTAAAAATACCCTCGTCGCTCCAGCAATGTTCATCATCCCCGATGAGATGTCGTTTGGAGTCCGCGGAGAGCGTCGTCTTGCCGGTGCCCGACAGGCCGAAAAGCAATGACGAACGACCGGATTGTCTGTCAGCCGTGGCCGAGCAATGCATGGAGAGAATGCCCCGCTTGGGGGCCAGATAGTTGACCACTGTGAAAACGCCTTTTTTCATTTCACCAGCGTATTCGGTGCCGAGAATGATGAGTTCGCGGTCTTCAAAGCTCAGGTCGATGCTGGTCTTGGAGCCCATGCCGGCGGTAAGACGGTTGGCGGGAAAAGCGCCGGCGTTGTAGATCACGAAATCAGGCTGATGAAAATTTTCCAATTCCTGCTTGGTGGGCCGAATTAACATCGTGTGCATGAACAGGGCGTGGTATGGACGCGAGCAGATGACGCGTACCTTGAGCCGGTATTTCGGATCCCATCCCGCAAACCCATCGAAGCAGTAGAGCCGGTCACGAGAATTCAGGTAATCTCGCGCTCGTTCGCGGTTGATGGCGAACGTCTGTGGAGCGACCGGAATGTTGACCTTTCCCCACCAGACGTCGTTTTCTGATGATGGATGACGGACAATATGTTTGTCTTTCGGTGATCGCCCGGTCTTGGCTCCGGAATAGGCAACCAAAGCCCCGTTATCCGCGATGCTTGATTCTTTTTCATACCTGACGGCATGTTCGTACAGCGTACCGGGTGGCAGATTGCGGTGAACCTCGCCGACGGTCAACTCGTGTTCATTCAGATTGAATCCAGGCATGCCGTTGTGACCTCATTTCACATGCACAAAACCAACTATCATATCTCGATCACGTCGCCCATCTTTGGCAGCGTGCACTTCAAGCCGAAACGCTTCTGGATCTGCTTTGCCAATTCGTTCCTTTGAAGGTCTTCGCCGTGCGTCAGCACCACGCGCGGCTTGCTCGGAGCGATGACGCTGAACCACGCCAGCAGTTCCGTCTGGCCCGCGTGAGCGCTGAAACCGCCCAGCGTGTGAATTTGGGCGCGCACCATGACTTTTTCACCGTGGATGGTCACCGGACTTTGCCCATCCACCAAGCGTCTTCCCAGGGATCCGTGACCCTGATACCCCACGATGATCACTTGCGTCTCAGGTTTCCACAGATTGTTTTTCAGGTGATGCAGAACGCGACCGCCGTTGCACATGCCTGCGCCAGCCATGATCATGCAGGGACCGGGAACGTCGTTGATCTTCTTGGATTCCTCCGCCGTAGACGTCATCTGCATGGATTTGAGATCTTCGCGAAGCGGCCGATCCTTGATGAACTTCAACAGCGCGTCGTCAAAGAGTTCACGATGTCGGGTGTAGATGTTCGTCGCTTCAATGGCCATGGGACTGTCGAGGAAGATCGGGAAGGGTTTGACCTTCTTTGTTCGAAACATCCAGGCCAGAAGACTGGTCAACAACTGGGCCCGCCCGATGGCGAATGTGGGGACAATAATCTTTCCGCGTCCCTTCACGGCGTTCTTGACCGCTGCGACAAACTCGTCGACCGTTTTGCGGAACGGAGCATGGTCGCGGTTTCCATAGGTGGATTCGAGAAAAACCATGTCTGCTTCATGGAATGGCTCGAAATCGCGCAACATCGGAATGCTTCGAGGGCCGATATCGCCGGAAAATACGATCCGCTTCTCTTTTCCATCCTCCTGCAC
>NZ_JBLYIG010000247.1:0-5668 GCF_049222245.1 Nitrospira sp. BLG_2
CGCGTGAGCTTCCGAGATGCCCTCGTCATACAGCGCCTTTCGACCTGCACTGATGCCACGAACGGACGAGGTCGCGAGGAAATCAGACCAGGTGACGACCCCTTCCCTCCACAATCGCCGTTCGGTGGTGCGCCCTATCCCAGGAAGTAAGCAGAAGGTGGAAGTGATCATGTGGAAGTCTGTTCCTAGCTCGTTTGGAGTGACCGGATCTTTAACAGCGCATTGGGAATAATTGTTCACCAGCACATATGTCGGTTTCAACCGACGGGTCAAAATTGAATAGTGGACCCTCGCGTCAAATGTGCCTAAATGGCAGACATCCTGATACAATTATCGGAGACCGGTAAACCGAGAAGACCTATTTACTACTTTACTACTCATGCTGCTCACGTAGACTGAGCAGCACAACGAGAAGGGAATTGCCATGTGCCGGCTTATAAGCACAACGCTAAGCGGTTTTCTACTTCTGGCCATGATAATGGTGAGCCTTCCCAATCCCACTCTCGCTCTACCGCCGGTTCAAGGAGAAGTTGTCTCCCTCACAGCTGGTATTCCAGGAACGATGGTCATTCGAGACGAGAAAGGGCAGCTCCACATTCTGAACCTGACGCAACAAACGCAACTCAGTGCTCAATTCAAGGTGGGTGATAAGGTGTTGGCTTTCTTCAGCCCATATGGCGTGAGCGCAGTACAGCTCCAGGCGGGCATTCGTTAACCGGCTTCATTCTCCAGCCCGTAGATTTAGAACCCCGCTTCGCTGACATGCGTCTACTCCTCTCTCCGGAGTGCAATCATAAGTCCAATCGCTATGAGAAGCGCGCCCAGAATGATAAGAAACGAGGGCGTGTCCGGCAGGCCGGCATCCTGCGGAGGCGGCCAATCGACGAAAACGCCCATTGCGATGAAGAGGGCGCCGAAAGCTTGCAAGACCTTCCACCGGATCGAGATCCGCCGAGACGTCTCCGATGACCGTTCTTCAGCCTTTTGCTCCATGGGTCCGCATGCGGGCGCTTCAACATAACATGACGTGAGAAGCGGCAATGGTCAAGGTGGTATGCCGGTGTTACCGGAAGGGTGGACTGCTTTCTCGACGATGGGGAGCGGTGTGGTAGCTGATATGGAGAGGCTGACGGATGAAGCAACATGGACATGTCCGGCATACACGGGACTGACGTAAACCATGCCGCAGAGCGTTCGCTACCGTGAATATTGACGGCTTCAGGCGTTTGCGGCCCGAAGCCGCAATAAGGCTTCGTGTCTACGGGACCTTCGGTGGTTCCTCAATAATACTCCCCATCCACGCATAGTTCGTCTCTTGAGGTGTGCCTCGATTCAGCTCAAGCCATTCCGGATTGGACACGTTGTCCTGTGCCGGGAGTTGAGATGGTGATGGTGGAACCTATGTTTTAGGATGTGTCAGGTGGTAAAACACTTGGTGTGAGGTCTTCATGGATTGGCTGAAGCGGTGCTGGAAATGGTTCTTGGGTCAGAGCGTCTTCAATAAGATCGTCCTTATTGGGCTGTTCGCAGCGTTTGTCCCGTTTGTCCTCCCGACTGTCGTGGCTTGGTTCAGGCCGACCATGATTCACGTCGGCGTGGCCTTCTATAGCTATGAACGGGGAATCCAGCCCCAGGGTATGAATTCACTCTATTTCTTCGAAAAGCGCAATCTCGTGTCGGATTGCAGCATCCGCCGTGAGGAGCAATCCGTCCCGAGTGGGCGCGCGGAGGCGCCTGATCCGCAAGCGTGGGTGTTAATAAAGCTGCTGTTGGAAAATGTGTCCGATCGCGACATCACAAATCTAAAGGTCGGTGTGAGGTCTCCCGCTATCAATCAAACGACGCAGCTGTTGACGGCTCCTACCGTGGTTGCCACGGGTGCCAAGGAGGCTCCGCCCGATGTCAAACCCTTATATGTCATCTCGATCGGCAAGATTCCAGACGCCAGCTCGGTGGTAGTCACATTGAAGACCGCTATGGATGAAAGCTTGCGCGACTTTATCTATGTCAAACGGCGACCCGTAACCATCCAGGTGCCATATGTCTCTGCGGATCAATTCAGGCAATATCCACCGATTGTCTCACGCACGAACGCGGTCAAAATGTTGAATCGCGAAGGAGTCTTGCGGACCCGCGATGATACCTTCGCCGACGAAAAACTCCAGGTGACGATGTTGCCTTCCAATGAGCCGAATGTGAAGGAACAAGACGTATCGTATCGAGTCCTTTCTCGGGCCAAGATCTGTACGGAAGCCGAGGCGGGCGTGTGGTGATCTTCGGCTCAGGAGAATCGAAGCCGAAGAAGGGAACGAGCTATCCGATCATACGCTGCGAGGTGGAACCTTCGTGGCTGAAAAGCTCCGCGCCGCCGACTGACCGGCCAGCCAGCCCGTCGTCCATGCCCATTGAAAATTGAACCCTCCGATGCGGCCGTCGCAATCGAGCAACTCTCCGATCACATAGAGTCCTGGAACCAGTTTCGACTCCATGGTGCGATAGTTGATTTCTTCCAGCGGCACGCCGCCGGCTGTGACTTCCGCAAAGTTCCATCCGCGGTCCCGTTCGATAGGAAATCGGAACCGCGCCAGAGCGCTCAATAACCGCTCTCGGTCACGACGCGCGACCTGGGCCATGAGTTCCTGAGGGTTGCATGAACAATGGCGGCAAAGCGATTCGGCCAATCGATCCGGGACCAGGATCGAGAGTATTCGCGCCAGTGAACGTCTGGGATGGTCAGCCGCTTGGGCCACAAACCACTCCTTCAACTCATCCGATGTCCTGCCTGGAACAAAGTTTCCGTACAGATCAACCTGCGCGCCTCGATTGGTCGCCAAGGTCCAGAATCGGCTGGCGTCCATGACCACGGGGCCGCTGATCCCGAAATGGGTCCAAAGTAAACTCCCGGTCCGTCGATCGACCTCTCGGCCATCCACCAGCGCGATCAGTTCCACGTCATGCGATAGGCCGGAGAGCATTGAGTGAAACATGGAGCGAGCGAGTATCAAGGGGACCAAGGCCGGCACGGTCGGCGTCACGCGATGGCCGAAGCCACGAGCCAGTCGATATCCGAAGCCATCGCTGCCGGTCCTCGGCAACGACCGACCGCCTGTCGCGAGCATAACCCGGGATGCCTGGGTCACGCCGTGACTGTGCCGCACCAGAAACCCGGCGCCTGACGTCGTGACCTCGCTTACACGATGGTTCGGACGGACGGTGATACCGACACCTCGAGCACGATCGAGCAATGCATTGAGTACCGTGCGCGCGTCGTCGGTAATGGGAAATAGCTTGCCTGTCGGTTCGCGCTTTAAATCGACACCTAACGACTTAAACCATGCGATCGTCCGTTCGACTGGAAACGCCGCGAGAACATTTCGGATGATGTTTCGATTCCCGAAAAAATCCTTTGGAGTGATGGCCTCGTGCGTGACGTTGCAACGCCCGCCGCCCGAGACCAGAATTTTTGCTCCTAGCTGCTTGGCCCCATCCAGCAAAAGCACCCGTCCCGAGGTTCCGCCTTGTGCGAGCGTTTCCGCCGCGGCGATTGCGCCGGTCAGTCCGGCCGCGCCGGCTCCCACGACGGCCACATCCGCTACATCGTCGGTCATTACTTGGTCCTTCGCGCTCTATTCAGGACAATGTTGTAACTCGGTCATTGTCTAAACGTCCATCATGAGAGCAATAGGGTTTTGATATGACTTGTCACGTGGTGTAGTCCATAGTGATTTCCCTGCCACAAAGGGATTGCCATTGAGGTGAACCAATAACTAAGGGGTTATCCTAGTATGGTTATGAGAAGCGGGTATTAGAATGCACAGAGGTGACAGATCGTCTCAGCGATTAGTCCGCGCCGAAGTTGCAAACATCGTGTGCCTCTCCTGATGGGCGAACGCGACGCCTCAGTTTACCCGCACATCGGCCCTTCGACGTTCACGGATCGTCGCTTTGACGGTGAAACACTATCTCGTCACTTAGTATGCTTGGCGGCGGAGTTCTCTGTCCCTCTTACACATTGCTTGTCCGCGCACTCATTGCGGCCTGCGGAGGCTCTTTTGCCCATCATCAGCTCTTCCACTGCCAAGTTACGTCTTATCCTGACCTTCGGGCTGGGCTTGGCCGGATTGGTTTCGTTGTTTCCGCAATCCACTCATGCCGCCGGGCCGAATCTCACGATGCCGGCTTCTCAAGCGGATGGAGGGGCGAATGAGGTCTCTCAGTCGCCCGAAATAGATGTGGCGGCGCTCCGCGACCGGCGCAAACAAGCGCAAAGGGACCTGAATGCCTTGAAGGAATCTCTCGCATCCGAGAGCGCGACCGGCGGGGCTCGAGAGGAGCAGCAGGAACGGCAGGGGCTGTTGGAGCAGATCGTTCGTGGATATGACGAGCAGTTCAGCGATTTTCAGCGGCTTACCGAGGCGCGTCAGCGGCACGCCGACATCATCCGCGCCAACAATGAGTGGAAAGGGTTTCCCGAGCCGTCACCCTATTCGATTTTCCTCGCGGACCAATTGTGGGATACCGTGTATTCCCTCAAACTTGCCGACGAAGGCCTGCAGTCCCAACGTGGATTACTCGCGTTGCGATTCGAGCACGCGCGCGACGCGCTGGCGACCGCCGAAGAGCGGCTACGGCAGGCTTCGGAACGGTTGGAAACAGCCAAAGACCCCGGACAGGTCGGTCGGGAACGCCGAGATTACGAGCTCGCCGCTCTTCGCGCTCGGGCCGCATCCGTCCTCCTGGAAGCGGCGCAACTCTCGATACGGCGGGTGGAGGAAGAATTGACCGGCACCAAAGCCCGACTCGCTTTTGAACAGCGGCAGCTCGATGAGATTTCTCCTCACGTCATATTCAGTGAAGAAGACCTCGCGCAAGTCCGAACCCGTTTGGCGAAGGAACACTTGCGTTTCGAGGAGCAGCTGGAACAGTCGCTCGTTGAGCGACAGCAGCAGTCCCAGACCGTTCAGCAGGCCGAGCGGCGATTGGAGCTACTCCGAAGCAAACAGACGGCAGGAAAGGACTCGGTAGAGGAGACGCCGGCCATATCCCGGGCGAAGGCGGCGGTTGAGCTGGCCCGAGCGCGTATGGACAGTCTGGTGTCACAGAGCGATCTGTTGCAGCAACTGATGAACGTCGTGGGAGGCGAGCGCCAATTGTGGGAAAACCGCTTTGTCATCGTTCATACGTCCGAGCCGGGGAAAGCACGGGAAGCCTACGAACGATTCACTCCGCTTTTCGACAATTTTCGTGCGTCCCGGGATTACTTGCGCCAGCAGGCCGGGATCATATCCGGCCAAATCAGCGAAGTTGAGAATCGCCTGCGCCATTCGTCGGCGCCGTTTCGCGCCACACTGCAAGACCTCACTCGGACTTTTCACGAGCGAGAAGAGGCCTACACCAGGGCATTGCACCGAATGGATGAAGCGGCCAGGTTCATGGAGAGATGGCGGGATGAATTCAAACAACAACAGAAAGAATTGCCGCTATCCGACCGCCTCGAAGAATGGCTCACCCGTATTGGGAGTCTGATCAAGGATGCCTGGGGGTATGAGCTCTTTTCCGCGGAAGATACGATCGAGGTGGACGGCAAAACCATGACCGGCCACCGCAGTGTGACGGTCGGTAAAACCTTGACCGCCTTGGCGATCTTCCTGATCGGCTATGTCGTCTG
>NZ_JBLYIG010000248.1:0-2679 GCF_049222245.1 Nitrospira sp. BLG_2
GTCAGGCAATCGAAGTCGCATCTACCGGAGGGATTTATCCGCCGGCGTCGATTACGGTAAGGCGTTGAAGAGCCGGCGGCTCACACGGAGTGTGGTATGGAGCTGGCGAGAGGAATCGAACCTCCAACCGGCGGTTTACAAAACCGTCACGGTGGCTCACGATCGCCGCAGCTGGCGCGGCTTCTGTCGCTGTGGTCCATTCGAGGTGTCGACCGATTGCCGACCCTCCCGTTTTCGGTGCTCCTCGACCACTGCACGGCCCGCCTCGACGAGATCCCGTTCCGAGATGATGTTGTATCGCTCGAATACTGAACGGGTCTTGTGTCCGCTGATCTGCATCGCCAGCTTATCCGGAACTCTCGCTCTGATCAAATTCCGAACAGCGGTTCTGCGGAAATCATGGCACCGTGGACCGATGAACCCGCGCTTGCCTATGTCAGGCTCATCGGGCTTTCTCCACCTGCCGAGGCCCGCTCTGACGCACGCGGTCATCCAGGCTGTCCTGATTGACCTGCAGTGACGACCTCGATACTGGCAGACCCAGAAACAGTTTGGGTGGCGACTCTGCATCCGACGCCGCCACGACCAGAGCGTGTCGTAGAGGTCGCCGCTCATGGCGACAAGGCGTGGCTCTCCGGACTTGGAGTCGGGGAGGTGGATATACACCACGCGCTCCTTGTGATCGAACCGAATCTGTGGCCATTCAAGGGCGTGGACTTCTCCTGACCGCATCCCGGTCCAATATTCGATGGTCACTGGGATCTTGGCGTGTTCTGGAAGAGCCTGGCGAATCTTCACAAACTCATCCCACTCTCTGAACCCTGAGCGAGGTTTTGCTTCGGCGAGATCTTTCCAGGCCGGCTTCCGTGAGATCAGAGGAGGGTCGGACTTGATACCGAGTGTGTAGCCACGGAGCAGAAAGCGGATCCGCCGGTTGCAGCGGGCTGGCGAAAGGTCACCCGCGATCCACTCGCGAGCCCAATCCTTCAGCATTTCGCCAGTGATGTCCTCGGCACGTTTCCCGCCGCACCAGTCTTTCCAAAACTTCGCGAGCTGTTTAGCCGACTTGAGGCTCTTGCGCGAATTATCGCTATAGTCTTGGATGACGCGCTCGACGAGCTGCTTGACTGTAGTGTCTGATGGCTGCGGCCAGCCAAATTGCTCGGCGAGCGTCCGGAGACGAAGGTCGGAAAGGACCTGCTCGGCGACACTTTTAGACCCATGGACAGTGCGGCGCACACGTGGGGCATGCCGGCGGGGCTGGAAGTCCACCAGCCATTTCCCTTCGCCGAGTTTCTTGATCATGCCGCACCGCGCCGCTTACGGTCTGACTGAGCGGCGGGATCATAGCATACTTTGTGGGATTCCTCGTACCTCTCCACGTCAGCAAGCGCGATGCGCCAGGGTGAGCGTGGCTTGTGGCCCAGACGAAAGGCCGGTATTCCATCAGGACGACCCAAGACCGCCCGATAGAGATAGTCGTCGGTCACCTGCCATCGGTCGGCAAGCTGCGCGACGGTGAGGAGGTGGCGGGTCGTCGTCTTTTGTGAGCGTATCGACATGGCCAATACCTACTCAGTTCGAAGGGTTAGTTCGGGAAGCACGGGTGCTGATTGAAGCGAGACCTCGGCTTGGGGTGCGAGGGCGCCTGCTCTCAGTATTACTGGAAGGAGGGCGAAGCGTATGGCTGCCGGATAGCTGCTCGGATGTGGTGCCATCCTTCAGTTTCTTGGGCCGGACGGGACAAGGGTGAAAAGATGCGCGTCCGTCGCCTGGCGCCAGGTTAGTCTAAGGCGTTCCAGTCGTAAAGGTGGGCATACAGGTCCAAGATAGATGAGCCGACGTTGAATGTTTTGGCGAAAAGTTGCCCGCATATCAGTTAGAGATCGACGAGGTGTCCGTATCCCGCTCATAACTGATGACAACGGTGAATCGAACGATTTTGTGTCTGATCTTTCTTATCCCTTCTCGTCTTTCCATCTGAGCAACGGCTAGGCGCAGAGCGGTCGAGAGCTTCTTGGCCTGCACATCAGCCACCTGCTTCGCATGCTTGGCCAGCGCTTGGTGAAATTGTCCCACAACATGGAACCGTTTCATGAGAGCACCTCGTGTGGTGGTATGCGCCCATCTCCAACTGATTGCTGCCCGGACATTGCTCTGAAGGGCCGTCAAAATCCGGTCAACCGGTCGAATGGCTGCTAGTTAGGATGAACTGAACGGAGATCTGGTGAGGCCCGCGACGACATTATGTCGGAGGATTAATCAAGGCTGGCCCAGTCGTACCGAAGAAGTTCTTCCTCGCTTTTCTTCTCCTTGCACAGAGCCCGAAGGGCTAGGACCGGCCGGCGAGCCCAGACATGAAGCGTGATCCTGGTGTAACCGTTTTGACCCTCGGTGCTTTGGAAGTGAACGACATACAGCCGCTGGCCCTGCTGATTGAGCCAGCCGGCCCGCCGGTATGAAGTCCACCCCCATGAGGCTGCGTTTGGTGATGGAGCCAGACCGGGCATCATCGCCTCCATAATATTATTAGCGGACCGGCATGATCACATGCTTCCACCGGCTATGGCTGTCTGGGCTCACAATGAGGCAGGGACTGACCGGTTCCTTCATATGTAGTTGAAGGCGCTTGGCCGGGCATGTCCGGAGCGCATCCAGCAGGTAGCGGGCGTTGAAGCC
>NZ_JBLYIG010000249.1:0-4584 GCF_049222245.1 Nitrospira sp. BLG_2
CAAGGCCCGGATGAAGTTTGTGATCGACAAACTGGGATTTGACGAATTCAAACGGCGCTGGGAAGCAGCCTACGTCGACATGGGACACACCCTTCCCACAAACGGACCGTTGACCCTGCTTCCGCATCACGATGAGCCTCCGCGACTCATCATGCCGACGAGAAACGGTATGGCAAATGGAAACGGAAATGGCAACGGCAACGGGACTCACGCAATTGGCCACGAGACGCCGTTCGAGATGTGGAAACGGACCAACGTCGTGAAACAAAAGCAGGACGGGTACGTCACCGCCGCCATCAAGCTGTTCATGGGAGATATTACGGCTGAACAGATGCTGTTTGTCGCTGACCTGGCTGAGCGCTATTCGAACGGCAATCTTCGCACCACGATCAATCAAAACCTGGTCATCAGATGGATTCCTGCCGATGTGATCCCGCGCTTCTACGAGGACTTGGCGTCCATCAGATTGGCAGATCCCGGTGCCGAACTGGTTGAAGATATTATTGCCTGCCCCGGAACGGATACATGCGGTCTTGGGATCACCTCATCCAAAGGTCTTGCGCGAGCGCTGGCTGAGGTGTTTCCAGCCGGCCGTGTTCCTGAAGATCTTCAGGATGTGAACGTGAAGATCAGCGGCTGCCATAACTCCTGCGCCCAGCATCACATTTCAACAATCGGGTTGCATGGAGTCGGAAAACGCCTCGGAGACAATGTCGCCCCACACTATGAATTGCATCTCGGTGGTTCGGTGAACGGCACGGCCAAAATCGGCCAGATGACCGTGAAATTGCCGGCGAAAGCCGTGCCAGCGGCGGTCTCTCATTTGATCGATGTGTACCGGCGTGATCGCCAGGCAAACGAGAATTTATCGAAATTCATCGCACGCGTCGGGAAGAGCAAACTGAAAGACGAGTTGATCCCCTACACCATCGTGCCGTCTTATCAAGAGGACCCCACGTTCTATTATGATTGGGAGGGGGAAGAAGAATTTATCCTCGAGGATCTCGGCCCAGGCGAATGTGCGGGCGGTGCGCTGGAGATGATCGAAAACGGCATTCTGGAGGCCGATCAAGAACTCTACCAGGCGAAGTTGCTCGTAGAGAAGCATCAATATTCCGTCTCGGTGAACAAGTCCTATCGAGCCGTGCTGGCTGCGGCCAAGGCTCTGTTGGTGACCGAAGGGCTGGAACCATCAACAGACGCCGAAACATTCAGTGAGTTCGACAGCAGAGTTGCGCAGAAAGGTGTTGTGCCATCTCTTTATCGAGACCTCAGCAAGAAGGTCGGTGATCTGGGGCCGAAAGGGACGACGGCTGAATCGGCCCAGGAGAAGATGGCCTTTGCCAAAGGGTTCGTCGATGCCTGCCGCGCGGCGACGGATCAGCTGGGGAAGGACCTCAAGCTTTCGGCTGTGAAAGAAGAAATGCCTCCGGTCGCGCCTGCACCGGTTGTCCCCGCCCCGGTTGCTCCTGCTCCGACGGGTGCGCCTGTTTACGATCTGCGTGGCGTGGCATGCCCAATGAACTATGTGAAGACAAAGTTGAAACTGGAAATGATGGATGCCGGTGAGCAGTTGGAAGTGTGGCTCGATGCGGGTGAACCGATCAAGAACGTGCCGATGAGCCTTAAGAACGACGGGCACAAGGTGCTGATTCAGGAAGCCTTGGAGCCGGAAGCGTCGCATTATCGGATTTTGGTCGAAAAGGTTGAAGGATAAAAAAGACCGACTGCTATGACCGTGAATGACCGTTCCGAACTGGATGCAGAACTCAAAGCCTGGAGTGCTTCGTTCGAGACGAAGCAGCCACAAGATGTACTGGCGGCTGCTATTGAGCGATACGGCCAAAAGATTGTCGTGGCTTGCAGCTTCGGCGCGGAAGACGTGGTTCTCGTCGATATGGCGTATCGGATCAATCCCTCGGTGCCGTTGTTCTATCTCGATACCGATTTTCTGTTTCCTGAAACCTACGCCACTCGGGATCGACTGATTGAACGATACGGCCTTCAGTCGGCACAGGTCATCCAGGTGAAGTCAATGCTCACCCCACAGGGGCAATCAGAATCGTACGGCGAGGCGTTGTGGGCTCGAGATCCGGACCGGTGCTGCCAACTGCGGAAGGTCGAACCGTTGACCCGCGTTCTGCGCGGATACGACGCATGGGTTACCGGAATCAGACGGGATCAAGCCCCATCCCGCGCGCAAGCCGGATTGATCGAGTGGGATCAGAAATTTCAATTAATCAAGATAAACCCATTGGCCCGATGGACCTCAACCGACGTGTGGACGTACATCAAGGTCTACGAAGTCCCCTACAACCCGCTGCACGACCAGAATTATCCCAGCATCGGCTGCACCTATTGCACCGCTCCGGTGGCACCCGGCAATGATCCACGGGCGGGTCGCTGGAAGAACTTTGCCAAGACCGAATGCGGACTACACAAGTCGTAACATGCCGATTCAAGATATCCTCGCCAAGATCGCAAAGGGCCCGAAAGCTTCCAAGGACCTTACATGGGATGAGTGCAAACAGGCGATGAAGGCGTTGATTGAAGGTGAGGCCACGCCGGCGCAAGTCGGAGCTTTTCTCATTGCCATGCGATTCAAGATGGAATCGGTTACCGAGTTGGCGGCACTGACGGCCGCTGCGCGACAGTACGTGCCTTCTCTCACTGTCTCGCGGGACTTGGCCCTGGTGGATGTTCCGACCTATGCCGGAAAGCAGGACACGTTTCATGCGATTATTGCCGCGTCTATTGTCGCAGTAGCAGCCGGCGCCGCAGTCTTGATGCACGGCTATGACGGTATTCCTGGACGACCGGGCAGCGCCGGAGTACTGAAAGCCTTGGGCATTCCGGTTGATGCCGATCCAAAACTGGTTACCGAAGACGTGAACGGAAAAGGCTTTGCCTACCTGGATATCGGACTGTACCATCCACCCCTCTATCGATTCCTGGAGATGCGTCAAGAACTCGGAGTTAGGAATGTATTCCATCCTATCGCCAGGCTTCTGAACCCGGCTCGGGCTGCGGTGCAAGTCGTGGGATTGACGCATCCGCCGCATTTTGAAAAGACAGCCGAAGCTTTGCGAATTCTCGGGTGTCGGCGAGCATTGGTGATCCGGGGAGTTGAAGGGGATCCGGAATTGTCCGCCTCCATGGCGACGAGGGTCTTGGAATTGCGAGACGAGCGTATTACCCCTCTCGGTGTAGCCGCGAAGGACTTTGGATTGGCTTTCGCCTCCTCACGCGAGATGGCGGGGTTTCCTCCCGATCAGCGGGAAAAGGAGGCCGATCTGATCCGGCGAATTCTTCGGAACCAGGTTCAAGGCGGCCCGAAAGACTGGGTGCTGATGAATGCGGCCATGTTGCTCTATGCAGCGGGGAAAGGAGCGTCCCTGTCGGCCTGCTTTCCAACCGCACGAGCGGCGATTGACGGGGGAGCCGCAGGACGCAAGCTCGATGAATTGGTGCGGCAGCCGGTCGCCGCGTAGGGCCTAAGGAACAAGCTTATGAAACATCTTCGACAACTTGAAGATCAAAGCGTCTACATCCTCCGTGAAGCTTACAAACACTTCGACAATCTCGCCATGCTGTGGTCCATGGGCAAGGATTCGACGGTATTGCTGTGGTTGGCTCGCAAGGCTTTCTTTTGGCATGTGCCGTTTCCATTACTCCATGTCGATACCAGCTATAAAATTCCGGCGATGATCGAGTATCGTGACCGTCTCGCCAGAGAATGGCGGCTCAATCTGGTGGTGGGCCAAAACAAAGAAGCCTTGGCAGCAGGAATGAATCACACGATGGGCCGGGTGGTCTGTTGCACGGCGCTGAAGACGAACGGCCTCAAGCAACTGCTGGAGAATAAAGGTTACACCGGTGTCATTCTCGGCGTTCGTGCGGATGAAGAGGGAACGAGAGCCAAAGAACGCTATTTTTCTCCTCGGGACAAGCACGGAGACTGGGATTTCAGGGACCAACCGCCGGAACTGTGGGATCAGTACAAGACCACCTTCCCTCCCGGCACGCATATCCGAATTCACCCGCTCTTGGATTGGACCGAAATCAACATTTGGGAATATATCAAACTCGAGAACATTCCCTTCATCGACCTGTATCTCGATAAGGGCGACGGCACCCGCTATCGGAGTCTCGGCTGCGCGCCCTGTACGGCGCCTATCAAATCAACCGCCAAGACCGTGGACGACATCATCGAAGAGCTGCGGCATACGACGGTGGCCGAGCGATCAGGCCGGGCGCAGGACGAAGGGCGTGGGATGGAGCTATTGCGAAAAGACGGGTACATGTAGTCGGAATGCTGAAACGAGCATCCAGCTTTGTTCTCGGATCGAAACAATCCTCGACGTACTCACGGAGAGCAAGCTGTCTTGGCAGCTTGGGGTGGGCTGGTGGAATGAAGTACGCCTCCGGTTGTTTCTCCACCGGCCTCGCTGGTCTGCGCGTTTGAGCATTCTGCAGGATGAAAGAATATGACAACGATCGATACTAAGCCTTCTGAAAACCTCAACATCGTCATCGTCGGTCACGTGGATCACGGTAAGTCTACTTTGCTGGGCCGGCTCTATG
>NZ_JBLYIG010000250.1:0-1743 GCF_049222245.1 Nitrospira sp. BLG_2
CAGACACGAACGCCAGCGTGCAGCCGATGAGCAGGTGATACGTAGTTGAGACTTTCACGAGAGTTGGCCGACTTTCATCCACCTTCATTATATACAGGGCCGCCCACAATGGAAGAAGTTTCGGGCCACATGATCAAGATAGCTCCATAGGCGAGCAGCTTTCCGCTATGATAGGCTCTACTTCCGCAAAAATTATGAATGCAGTTTGACTCATGTCGGATCCGACTACACAGACACCCCTCTTGGCTTTCACCGAATCTCAGATGGTGAAATTTGTCCGCGCTCAGGCCTGGCCGGACTATCGAGCCACGCAAATCATGCGCTGGCTGTACCAACGACGAGTGCGGATGGTGACCGAGATGACAGATCTTCCCTTGCACACTCGTTCGATATTATCTCGATCCACCAAGGTCGGTCGCTCTCCCAATGCGACAGTCCTATCCTCACAGGACGGAACGCGCAAATTGCTGTTCGCGCTTGATGACGGCATGACGATTGAGTCCGTACTGATCCCGGATGACGAAAGACTGACGCTCTGCGTATCAACACAGGTCGGGTGTCAGTTGGATTGCAGCTTTTGCCTGACCGGAAGAATGGGACTAAAGCGCAACCTCAAGCTCCATGAAATCATTGACCAAGTCTTAACGGCGCAAGATTTGTTGAGTATCGGAGAACGTCTGACCAACCTTGTGTTCATGGGGATGGGAGAACCTTTAGCCAATCTGGACACGCTGAAAGCTGCGGTGACCGGGCTGACGAACAAGCCGTGGGGTCTCGGGTGGTCGCGTCGACGCATTACGGTTTCGACAGCAGGACTGGCGTCTCGCTTAGGAGAAGTCGCTGGCCTTGGGGTGAATCTGGCTGTCTCTCTCAATGCAACGACCGAAGAGCAACGCCGCAAGTTAATGCCTGCGGCGAGCGAACTGGCCTCTCTAAAAGCACTCCTCGCGGCCTGCCGCCGCTATCCACTCGCTTCCCATCAACGACTGACATTTGAATATGTCCTGCTGGCCGATGTGAATGATCAGCCAAGTGATGCCCGGCGACTTGTTCAGTTACTGAAAGGCATGCGATGTAAGGTCAATCTGATTCCGTTCAACGAATTTCCAGGCAGTCATTTTCGTCGCCCATCGCAACAGAGCGTTCTCCTGTTTCAGTCGCTCCTTCGTGACGCCGATCTCGATGTGTTCGTGAGAAAGAGCCGCGGGCGAGACGTGTTGGGCGCCTGTGGTCAACTAGGCAATCTCTCCGCCGGTCTTCTTCACCAACCTTGACACCCATCGAACCTCATTGCTAGCATGATCAATTCTCCCATCATGAATAATTCGACTTCTCAATTGGCCTGGTATACCTGTCTTGTCGGAGCGCTTGTCATCTCCGGCCTTCCCACATTTTGCCTTGGAGCAGAACTGAGCGAATACATTCTTTCTAACGGAATGAAGGTGCTGCTTGTTGAAGTCCCCAAGGCACCGGTGGCTACAGTGCAGGTGTGGTACAAGGTGGGATCCCGAAACGAGGTCATGGGCCGGGCCGGACTCTCGCACATGCTCGAACACATGATGTTCAAAGGCACGGTGAAATATCCGAAAGGTTCATTTTCCAGGATCATTCGGAAGAACGGCGGGGTCGATAACGCATTTACCGGGCAAGACTTCACGGCCTATTTCGAAAATGTAGCTGCTGATCGTGTCCCACTGGCTTTGGAACTGGAAGCCGACCGTATGCAGGGTCTGACATTGGATA
>NZ_JBLYIG010000251.1:0-2763 GCF_049222245.1 Nitrospira sp. BLG_2
ATGTGATCGGGATCTCAATTGTGCTGCAGCAGCAGATGTTCTCCTCCATGACTTTCTGTGCTCTCATCAAACAACACTTTCCCCATATCCATATTACGATCGGCGGCAACACGGTGACCCGCTTACGCGACGTGCTGCCTGAGTCGCCCCTCTTTCAGTATTTCGACAGTGCCGTGGTCTATGAAGGGGAGACGGCATTCACGCAATTGGTCGAGGCGGTCGGCGCCAAGCGGAGTTTGGCCAATGTGCCGAATGCGATCTATAAAGACGAGACGGGTATTCATGTTTCTCCGTTGAGTTATGCGGAGGACATGGCTGCGCTGCCGCCGCCGGACTTCGACGGATTGCCGCTTGAGAAGTATTTCGTTCCAACCCGTGTCTTGCCCTATCTGGCGACGCGTGGGTGTTATTGGGGACGTTGCGAGTTCTGCGACCATGGCGAGGGCTATACCGCCGGCTATCGGTCGAAAAAGATTCAGGACATCCTCGCCGACATCACCTATCTGCGCGACAAGTACGGCGCCAAACATTTTCACTTTACCGACGAGTCCTATCCGCCGGCGCTGTTCCGCAAGCTCTCTCGAGGATTGGTCGAGAGCCACATGGATATCTTCTGGACGACGCATATGCGGTTCGAGAAGAGTCTATTGGAAGACGCCGTCTGGCGGGATGCGAAGGAGTCGGGTTGCCGCTATCTCCACTTCGGCTACGAGTCGGGCGTCGAGCGGGTGTTGCAGTTGATGGATAAGGCGACGACGGCGGAAGTCATGACGAAGCACCTCAAGCTCACGGCGGAGGCGGGTATCTGGAACCACTGTATGGGCTTCTTCGGTTTTCCCGGCGAGACGAAGGAAGAGGCGTGGCAGTCGGTGCAGTTCCTCGAGCAGAACAAGAACCATGTCCATTCGCTGGGATTCGGTACGTTCGATCTGGGACGGCACAATCCGGTGGCGAAACATCCGGAGAAGTGGGGTGTGACGGCATACAAGAATCCGGATTGGGATCTGGCGCTGGACTATTACTATACGGTCAAGAACGGCATGAGCATCGAAGAGGCGGAGCGGGTGTTCGAGCAGTTCGAACGGAATCACAATCCCGGCTGGGATTTGCGCCTCTATATTCGTGAATATATCTTCCTGTATATCTCAAAGTTTGGTTTAGGGAAGCTGCCGGATCTACAGTATCAAGCAATCAAAACGGCAGGAGTGGTGCCGACGCTCGCGGGAAAGATGTGACGAATGAGTGATCTGGTTCAAATAGACGGCCTCATTCCTTTGGCCAAAGCCGACCGGAAGACATCCAAGGTCATGCTCATCTTTCCGCCAGAGTGGGTGCCGACGGCGCCATATCTCGCCTTGCCGTCGCTCACAGCCGTTCTGCGCGAGGCCGGTCACACGGTCATCCAGCGCGATATCAACATCGGCATGTGGGATCACTTCTTCAGCCTGGAGTTTTTGATCTGGGTGAAGGCTCGCTTGGGCATGCAACTGAAGGCCTTGCAAGAGAAGGAGAAGGGTGGAGTCCTGACAGAGCGAGACGTGAATCAAATGGCGGTCGTGGAACAGGCCTCCGGCGTCGATGTCTTCGATCTGGCGGATCGGGCCGAGGATGCCAAGTTGATCGTGCGTGGCGAACGTTTTTATGAAGCGGAGATGCTGGAAGGCGCGCTCAACACCTTCCGCGAGACGATGGCCTATATCTCCGCCGCCTACTATCCTGCTTCCCTTGTGTTCTATCCGATGGAAAGCAATCTCGGGTATCGCCCCGGTGTTTCCAAAGAAGTGTTTGCTTGCTTGGAAGATGAGCAGGTGAATGTCTATCGGGATCTCTGCAATCAGCTGGTCATGCCGGATGTGGCGAAAGAGCAGCCGGACGTGGTCGGAATTTCCATTGGGACGCAGATGCAGCTGTTGGCCGGGTTGACATTCGGCAAGATGATCAAGGAGACGTTCCCACAGGTCCATGTGGTGGTCGGTGGCAACGTCATCACCCGGTTACATGAAGATCTCGTCAATCACGAAAGATTTTTTACAGACGTGTTTGATTCGGCAATCCTCTATGAAGGGGAACATGCGCTGTTGTGGCTTATCGAAGCGTTGAACGGTCAGCGGCCTCTTGCCTCCGTCCCCAACTTGATCTATCACGATGAGTCGGGCCTCCAGCGGAATCCGGAAATCTACACTGAGAAGACAACCGCGCTGCCGTTGCCTGATTTTGACGGGATGCCGCTCGATCGGTACTTCGTTCCCGAACTCATCATTCCTTACTTGGCGACGCGCGGCTGCTACTGGGGGCGCTGTACGTTTTGCGATCATGGTCAAGGCTACTTCGATCAGTACCGGGGGATGCCGGCTCAGCTGGTGATCGACCAGATCAAGGTTCTACGGGACAAGTACCACTGCCGGCACTTTCTCTTCTCCGATGAATCCTATCCGCCGGCGCTGTTCAAGAAAGTGTCGCAGCTGCTGATCGATCAAGACGTCGGGATCAGATGGACGACGCTCATTCGGTTTGAAGAGACGCTGCAAGATCAGGCGACGTGGGATCTGGCGGCCAAGGCCGGCTGCTGCACGCTCTATTACGGGATGGAATCGGCGAACGAGCGGGTCTTGAATCTCATGGACAAGCATGCCACGAAGCGAGTGATCCAGCGCAATCTCCAGATGGCGGCGAAGGCGGGGATCTGGAACCATGTGATGGCGTTTTACGGGTTTCCGGGCGAAACGTTTGATGAAGCGCTGGAAACTCGACAGTTTGTTCTTG
>NZ_JBLYIG010000252.1:0-6572 GCF_049222245.1 Nitrospira sp. BLG_2
GTCAAATTGACGATCCGGAAATCGAGGCTGTTCTTGATGCGAATATTGCGCTGGGGACGGCCGCCCTGTGGGCGGCCGTGCAGGAATATCGTCAACACATCTCATTTTACCGAAAAACTTGAGGGCATTATTGGAGTGTCCCTCAAGCCCAACCGAGTTCCGCTAGACTGCCAGTCGCTGCAAGGACGCGATTCGTTCTTCCATTGGTGGATGCGTGGAAAATAGACGCATAAAGCTCGATGAATTACCTGAGATCTTCATTGTGGCGAGCGCGTCCTGCGATGAGTATTCGACCTGCGAACGGGTGACCCATCGATCGATCGCTCGAAGCGCGGCGATCATGGAGTCCTTGCCGTATACCCTGGCCGCAAACGCATCAGCTCCAAACTCCCGACGACGCGAAAACCAGTTGATGACGATGGCGGCTAATATACTGACGACGATCTGAATCACGAGCGACAAGCCAAACCCTAATGCCGCTTGGTCACGTTCCGCGAAGAAACGCCGCACCCACATGGCGATATAATACACGAAGGTATTCATCAGTCCTGCAAGGACAGTTGTGGCAAACATGTCGCCGTTATACACATGACCCATTTCGTGAGCCAAAACCGCCTTGACCTCGTCTTCTTTCAGGTTCTGCAGCAATCCGGTGGAAACAGCCACCATGGAGTTGTTCTTGCTCGGGCCTGTCGCGAAGGCATTGGGATCGGGTGAGTCATAGACCCACACCTCAGGCATGGTGATATGCAAACGCTGAGCGATTTCTTGCACAGAGCCGTAAATAACCTGTTCAGCGGGCGAACGAGGTTGCGTAATCTGTCGGCAATCTAGCATGGCGCGTGCCATTTGTTTTGAGAATGCCAAACTGATGAAGGCGCCACCGAACCCGAACATGGCGGCCCATACCAAAGTGGAAAGATCGATCGACCCTCGAACATCGATTCCGAACAACGGAAGAATCACATTGATCACTATCGGCACGGTGATCGAAAGCGTCACCATAATCAGAATATTGGCGACCAACAACAAACCTATACCCTTCATCCATTTCATCGATGATCCTCCTTAGAAGACAAGCACATCACGCTACTGCTCGCAGTGAGTACTTTGACTGTCCTGATTATACACAAACCGGCACTTCGTTACATGTCTATCAGGTGTACGATGTGTCGAAGGGAAATGATAAGACCTCATTGTGAGAAGTCAAGATTCCGGAAATCCCCGAAACCATTGAAGCTATGAGGGAAAGTTGACCGGTTCTTGATTTTCCTGTTAGAAGATTGCTCGAATAGGATGTCGGAACGGAAACAACATTCATCACTCGATTCGTCGCGGCTCAGCGCGGTATCGTTCCCTTTTCTGTGACAAGCGGCTGTGGCTTATGCCTAGCCCCCAAGCCAACGGGATGGAAGTCATTTTGGAAGTGACGTAATGGATTCCGCCACATCGACCATCTCTTCCAAACATGAACTGCTCCGCAATCTTCTCAAACAGGTCTCTCGTCTGTTCTACACAACATTAGTCGTCGTGCCTGCGAATGTGCGGGATCAAGTGAGCTTGGCCTATCTCTTTGCCAGGGCTGCCGATACGATTGCCGATACGGACCTGATCGACCGACCTCGCCGTTTAGGTTTTCTCAACCGCTTCAAAGAACAGTTTGTCGGTGACGAGATGGATTGGACGCAAATCCGTACAATCCAACAGGCCACGAGTTCGCTTCAGCAGGATTCGGCTGAGCGAACCCTGCTCGAACGACTGGATGAGTGTTTCCGAATATTTCACACCTGTTCGCCGGACGACCGACATCGGATTCAGCGGCTGATGACGACCCTGACTCAAGGAATGGAAATGGATTTGAGCACGTTCTCGGGAACTTCTGTGGTGGATCTCACCGCGCTCAAGACACTCGATGACTTAGATCGCTATACCTATTATGTGGCAGGATGTGTAGGAGAGTTCTGGACTTCCTTGATGTGTGCACATCGGAAAGCGTTAACGAACTGGGACATTCAACAGATGTCGGAAGTCGGGGTGCGATTTGGAAAGGGACTGCAACTGACGAACATTGTCAAAGACATCGCCTTTGATCTACAAAAGGGGCGTTGTTACATTCCGGAAATGATGCTCGCCGAAGCCGCGCTCAAACCACAGGATCTCTTGGATCAGAACAATCTCTCTCGCTTCAGGCCTGTGCTCAGCAAACTCGTTCGCATGGCTGTCGAGCATCTTGACCAGGGTTGGCTCTATACAATGGCGATCCCGCGTTATGAAACCAGGTTGCGACTCGCTTGCATGTGGCCCATCCTTTCCGCCGGCGAATCGCTCAAGTTAGTCATGAGTTCTCCTGAACTGCTGAACCCTGCCGTGAAAGTCAAAATCCCGCGCAGCAAGGTCTATCAGATCATGACCATGACGACTGGTACTGTTGGTTGTGGATATGCCGGGACTGCTTATTGGGGGCATCTGCGGAAGCAGATTGTGTGAAGGAACAGGCAATCCGGGCGGGCTTACATCCGTTCTCGTTTTCTGAGGCAATGTAATTCATTGCGCAAGCTGCGTGCAATGCCACAGCGCCATTCTCCGTCCAGACTTCAATCAATCACCGTACCCGGTCAGCGAGCCGCCTCGCTTTCTACTTCTTCTGCGGCTCCAGCAACTTGTCGCCTTTCCTAAACACGGCGTAGATCGCCTGTGAGGGACAGGCGTCCAGGCAGAGCCTACAGCTTTCCAGACAGCGCGATGGGTCGAATTTATAGGGAGGCGTTGAGAGCCAGGCGCCAGTGGGGCAGATCGGAACACATAGAGCCTGATGCGTACAGCGGTCGGGGTGGCGGACGAGGTGATCACGAACGACCAACATGGGTTTGACTCCTTCAAAGAGACCCTGCGAGAAGATCTCGAACATATTCTTGTTCGGTAAACTACTCACTTCCATTCCTTCACGAGTTCTTTGAGCCGTTCTTTGAGCTCGGGAATCTGTTCCAAATTATTGTGAATCGCACCCAGAATTTTTTCGAGTCTGGCGGTTCTCAACGCTTCCTTGTCTTTCTTCACTAATCGATCGTATTCCTCGTAAGCAGTTCGGTGTACCGGTTCGAGTTGAGCACGAGCATCGACCAGAGCCTGTCCGAGTGTCCAGGGTTCAGGTGAAAGCGCGGGAACTACGGTAAAGGTTGCATCGCTACAAACAATCACCGCGGCGCTGGGTTTTCCGGTCAATGGAATCACGGCTTGGACCGTTTTGCCTTCAAACGATTTCCAGTCGAGCACCAGTCCGGGAAACTGTCGGATGAAGGCCACCTTTTCCATGTTGGCCTTCCATTTGTCTTCTGTCGGCATCGAAGTGATCGTAGGGAAGTCTACGGCTTCTTGATGGGATTCAGCCATTCCGGCACCGGATGGTCGGGCATGAGCAATCGGGTGACGACTTCGCCCTTCAAAACATGTCGTTCCATGATCTCTGTGACATCCGCTTCTGTCCCGACCCAGTACCATACCCCTTCGGGATAGATCACCACACTGGGACCCAGCTCACAATGGTCCAGGCAGCCCGCTTTATTGGCGCGAACAAGACCTTTGAGATTCAACCGTTTTGTTTCGCTCTTGAAATGCGCGTGAAGTTTTTCCGAGCCTAAGTTTGCGCAGCAACCTCGCGGGTCGTCTTTGGGACGTTGATTTGTACAGACGAAGATGTGGCGTTGAAATGGTGGCATACGGTCGAGCCGCTAAACCGGCATGGTGAGCGTATTGAGCCGTTCAATCAGGAGTGTTACATCCTGGCCGCTTAAGAACGGAGATTGCTGTTGGGTTCCTTTGAAAATAGCCATGATTTCCTGTAATCGCAATGACGCCCGTCGAAACCCGTCGCCTTTCGAGAGTTCCGATTCTTGGCCTGCCCGTAGTTTGTCGAACTCAGACAGTATGTCGCGAAAATCACGCTGCAAGTTTTTATGCATTGAACAGGAAGCGCAATACCATTTTGGATTTTGATCCGATAGAGGCGACAGACGATCGTATGGGCGCCCGAAAAAATCTTTTCCCAGAGAAAGTTTTGTGATTGGGCCGCCTGTAGCTCCGCAAGCCTGACACGATTCGTTCCAGGAGTCCATCCTCACCTCCATAACGACACTGAAAGCCTGCATCTTACAACAGGCTTTTCCGACTGTCCACGGGCTGATAGTGTTGGTCCAAACGATCACTCCGGGTATCAAGGTATAATGGCATTGTTACGTTTGCAAACGCTCATAGCCGGAAGGGAGAACCTTTATGGTGATCGGTGTTCCGAAGGAAATCAAGGATCATGAGTACCGTGTCAGTCTGACGCCCGAGGGTGCAGCGACCCTCCGGCAGAGCGGGCATGACGTCTGGCTCGAGCAGTCCGCAGGCCAGGGTAGTGGATTTAGCGATGATGAGTATCGTAAGGCCGGGGCCTCGGTTGCCGGCTCGAAGGACGAGGTATTCAAGAAAGCTGATTTGATTCTGAAAGTTAAAGAGCCGGTGCTTTCTGAGTGTCATTTGTTTCGTCCGGGCCAGGTCCTGTTCACCTATTTGCATCTCGCCTCACTGCCGGATGTGACCATGGCGCTCCTGAGCAACAAGATCACGGCTATTGCGTACGAGACGACCGAGTCGAAAGACGGCAGTCTTCCGCTGCTCAAGCCGATGAGTGAAATCGCGGGACGGATGTCGGTGCAGATCGGTGCCCAATATCTCGAAAAAATCCACCGGGGACGAGGTGTGCTGTTGGGAGGCGTTCCGGGATCGGAGCCTGGCAGGGTCGTTGTGCTAGGCGCCGGGATCGTGGGAAGCTCGGCGACTCGCATCGCGGTCGGTATGGGAGCCCAGGTTACCGTGATCAATCTGGATATTGAACGGCTGCGGTATCTCGATGATCAGTACCAGGGCCGGATTGTCACGCGCGCTGTAAGCCCCACCAGCATCGAGGAAGCTGTATGTTCAGCCGATCTTGTTATCGGCGCCGTGCTGGTCCCTGGCGCCAAGGCACCTAAGCTGGTGTCCCGGTCCCTGGTTTCACGGATGAAGCCCGGAGCAGTGATCGTGGATGTTTCTGTCGATCAGGGCGGTTGTATTGAGACAACGAGACCGACGACTCATTCGGAGCCTGTCTACGTCGTCGATGACATCGTGCACTATGGTGTAGCCAATATGCCAGGAATCGTCCCTCGCACGTCGACTTACGCCCTCACCAATGCGACATTGCCATACCTCCTGCAACTCGCCAGTGACGGTGTGGATCGAGCGATCCGGTCTGATCCCGGACTGGCCAAGGGAGTCAATCTCAGAGATGGGAAGCTCACCCACCAGGGTGTGGCAGAAGCTCACGGCTTGCCTTTTGCCCCTGTCTTGTAAGACAATCACGCGTCCGTTCTTTCCACTCGGTCTAGTCGGGGCGTAGCGCAGCCCGGTAGCGCACTGCGTTCGGGACGCAGGGGTCGGAGGTTCAAATCCTCTCGCCCCGACCAAAGACCTGCATCCAAACGTCGTTCGATACGCATGCTCGCCACGCCCACCACTATCATCGCCTCTTGGAGAGCTGCTTTTCGGCAGCTTCTTCCAAGGCGATACGAGCCCAGTTGGACAGGTTGCGATGTTGCGCCTTGGCGCATTTGATAAGGTCGGCTTTGAGGTCCTTGTCCATCCGGATCCCGATAAATGTCTCCGATATTGGATCTTGATCGTGCATAGGGATCACCCCCTTTCGGCCATAGTAATAAGACAACTAAGATCTGCATGACGTGCATCCTACAGCATTGGCTATACAGTCATTTCTCCAATCGCAGCCCCACATATGTTTCTGATACCGGATCTTGAGCGGGCATCATTATCACCTCCCTCATAGGTCTGAATGTGCCACTAATGATTAACTATGTAAAATATTGTTTATAACGTAAAACATATAAGCTTTCAATCGTGCCAAATCTACGTTTTCTTCTTGGGGCGTCGCTTTTCGACGACCTCTTCCAAGACCAGGCGAACCCAGTTCGATGGCGTCCGTCGTTCAGCGTCTGCGCATTCTTGGATCGCCTCCTTAAGCCAGACCGGCATGCGGACTCCTAGAGTCGTTTCAGAGACTTCCTGTTGGGTTGGCATATTCACCGCCTCCTTTCTATGTTCACCATATCACACATTGTAACCCACAGACAAACGAAGTTTAACATTTCTTTCACTGTATAGGTGAGACTCATCAGAAATCCGTTCTCAACTCATTGCAGATAGTTCTTCTCATTCATTTGGCGTAGACTCATTGCAGATAGTTCTTCTCATTCATTTGGCGTAGAATTGTAAAAGGCGTGACGCATCGGAAGAGGTGTGAGAATATCCGCTGGGCTGCCCGTAAGTGGCTGTTAGCACTCAGTATCTTGGTAGGATCAATGCCGCAAACTGTTGATGAACGCCCGGTCCGAGTACATATCCTGGTGACTGGTCGTGTGCAGGCAGTAGGATTTCGTGCATTTGCGGCACAAACTGCCACACGGCTTGATCTGGTAGGTGGCGTCCGCAATCTTGAGGATGGTCGGGTCGAGCTGGACGTGGAGGGGAAAAAAGCG
>NZ_JBLYIG010000253.1:0-3828 GCF_049222245.1 Nitrospira sp. BLG_2
GTCTCTGTGCATTGGGGTGATTTAAAGGTCGGAGGTGATCTTGTTCTCACACAAGCTGATGAGATTCCACTGAAGAGTGCACTTACTCCAATAACAGGGCAGGCATATGACGAAATGAAGCAACGAGAAGATCAATGGATGGAAGGATGGATAGGTGGGACGGTTCAGGTGACACACGTATCATCCGAACAGATTCCCGGTTTCCCCAGCAACCTTCACATGGGTCAGAACCCGATTCCTGGAGTCCCATTCGATCAGTGGCCCTACGAACACATCAAGCGAGTGGCAAAAAGATTCGGACGTTACTTCGCGATTGATCGAGAAGGTCTTCTCTACCCGCAAGGCATTGTAGAGCCGGGACGCGGCATTTCTCCGGACGAGATATTCCGGTCACAGGGAAGCGGCGATCAGCGTGGTCTGATATTCATCGACACGCTCGATCAAACGCCTCCCCGTTCGGACAATCTCGGGGTTGTTAGATTACAGGCTCCATACTTTGAAGGCTTGGCGGTAGTGCAAGGCCACGTTGTATTTGCTCCCGGTGGATCAGGACAGCCTATCCGGGTACTAAGTCCACCACAAATCGATCAGAGTAAGGAGAGTGTTCGGATACCTGTTCAACTCGCCAATATGCATTTCAATGGAGTACTCCACGTAAGTGGAGATATCACGATTGCCGGAAGAGTCAGACTCTACGGAGCAGTAGCAGCAGGTGGGACAATCACCTCGGCTGGTTCGGAAAGCAGCTTGGAGGTGTGGTATGACCACGATCTCAGTCGAGGGCTCTATCGTGGATTGCCCGTGGTCTATCGTGCCCCCGGGACCTGGATGGCTCGATATTGAGCCATAGACGGAGATCGAACGATATCAGCGCGAAACGGATTGTCACCTAAAAATAACTTCTTATTGCCGATGAGAAAGGATGAGATAGAATGATCACGCAAGGCGTTGAAACGCATCACAAACGGCAGATCCTTTCGGTTGCCAGCCTGAAAAAGTCAACGATGGCCAAACAACCTCGCAAGATGACGATGGGACGCAGTCTCTTAGACTGCATTGTCTATCGTGGGCTTATCAAACAGACGGATCTTGATGCTGCAATAGAAGAATCTTTATCGAGGGAAACTGACCTAGAAACCATCTTGCTCGACAAGTATCGCGTCCCGAAGTCTGCACTCGGCTCGGCGCTCAGCGAATTTTACCAATGCTCCTACGTGTCCTATGATGAACGAACCGTCATTGACCCGGAGCTATTGAAGAATCTCAGTTTCGATTATCTCAGAAGGAGCGCCTGGATTCCGTTGAAACGACAAGGGAATGTCCTCGACATTGTCATCAATGATCCGCATGATCTAGAGAAAGGTCTCGATATACGACGCGCGTTTCCCGGTACGACGATACGTTTCTCCGTCGGACTGCGGCGGGATATTGAACAATATCTCCTTGTAACAACAGGGCAGGCTAGTGGAGGATCGATAACTGAGATTCTCGGAGAACTTGTCGATGAAGCTGGCGTCGAACGAAACGGCGAGGTCGAGTCCGGAGAGATCAATGAAAATGATTCGGCCATCGTGCGTCTTGCGAACCAGGTGATCGCTGAGGCGTATCGATTAGGAGCTTCTGATGTCCATATTGAGCCCTATTCAGATCGCAAGGAGACGGCAGTACGGTTCCGCGTCGATGGTTCTTGCTTTACCTATATGCGTATTCCTGCCGTCTATCGACGTGCCATTGTTTCACGGCTGAAGATCATGGCTAACCTTGATATCGCTGAGCGACGCAAACCTCAGGACGGAAAAATCCGCTACAAATTGGCGAAGGATCGAGAAATCGAATTGCGGGTGGCAACATTGCCCACTGCGGGAAACAACGAGGATGTGGTGTTGCGTCTTCTAACGGCAAAGGAAACCATGCCCTTAGAGGCTATGGACTTTTCCGAAGACGTTCTGCAGGTCGTCAAAGAATTGTCCGAGCGGCCGCATGGGATTTTTCTTTGTGTGGGTCCGACTGGATCAGGAAAAACCACAACGTTGCACGCCGTAATGAAGCACATCAACACCGATGAGCGAAAGATTTGGACAGCGGAGGATCCCATCGAGATCACCCAAGAAGGTTTGAGGCAAGTTCAAGTGCATTCTAAAATCGGGTTTACCTTTGCTTCAGCCATGCGCGCCTTTCTTCGGGCCGATCCCGACGTAATCATGATTGGGGAAATGCGAGACAAAGAAACGGCTGATATCGCGATAGAAGCTTCTCTCACCGGCCATCTGGTGATGAGCACGCTCCATACCAACAGTGCGGTAGAAACAGTCACTCGCTTGCTGGACATGGGTTGCGACTCGTTCAACTTTGCCGACGCCATGCTGGGGGTACTGGCCATGCGCCTCTGCAAGCGAATTTGCTCTCATTGCAAAGAAACCTACCATCCGACTCAGCAAGAGTATGATGAACTTGTGCAAGGCTATGGAACGAGAAACTGGGAAAAGCTAGGGGTTACCTATACGGAAGATTTGCCTCTCTATCGTGGGCGTGGTTGCGAGGTCTGCAATCACAGCGGGTTTAGGGGACGGGTGGCGCTGCACGAACTTCTGGTGGGTTCAGAAGAAATTAAGAATCTGATCCAAGCCAAAGCGAGGACGGCCGAAATTCTCAGTGTGGCGATGCGGGATGGAATGGTCACCTTGCTACAGAATGGTATACAGAAAGTCCTGAAAGGTTTGACAACCTATCGGCAAGTCCGAGCGGTTGCGGTAAAGTAACATTGCGGGAGAAATAAGCAACCGTTGAATAGGGAAGGCCTAATTTATTCACAATTCCGAGTAGCAACAAGCTGAATTCCCTATGTTTGAGTGCCGACTGTTCATAATCGAGAATTATTCAGGAGAGCGCCAAATAGTGCGCATCTTGATTCTTGGAATGCGAATAAACAAAGGGTTTTGCGACGTTGCCGGCTGATCATTACGCACTATTTGGTGGTCGGCTCAGTATCAGACCTTCCTTAGGATGTTTGCTGCAACAACAAGGCGAAAGCTCTCAGCCTCATGAGGATATCGGGCCGAACACGGATGAATTCCAGCCCACATCGGTGTTCGGAAACCCAACGTACTCCTGCCAATTCAATGTTAGCCGGCCCCTCGCCATTTAAAAGATCGATATCCAACGAAACATAGGTCAAGACCGACGGAGGTTGCTCCGCCGTCATGGCACATCCCTGCGCCGATAGGTTCAAGACGGTTCCGTTTGACTTGGTTGCATAGCTCCAAAATTGGCAAGGAAGCTGAACAGCAAACCGCTGGGCCTTGCGAGATTCTCTTGTCATTGAACTCCCCTCTAAACCTATACAACTTAAAATCGCGGACATCTTCATATGTCCCATTCACAGTGGGGCACCGTCGGTACCCTAGTAACGATTGCCCATTCTATCAATAAAGATAGTCCCTCTGCCGTACGAAACGGTACAGCCTACACGCCGAAAATTGTCGTGCATCAGCGCGAAAAGTGGTCGAAGTGCCTTGGTCTCTATCGAGAATGAATACCATCAAATCAAGATGTTATATGGAACAGATGCTCGATTTAGAACGGCATGCCCCTTGCTCGATCAGGAGACGCCATGAGGGAAACAGCTAACATCATGAGCAAGTCCCGTTCAAACGAAGAAGGGTTCACCCTCATAGAAATCGCCATCGTAGGGGCCATTCTGAGCGTCGCGGCTGCGCTGTCTGTCCCAAACTTTCTTCAGATGTACGCAAAACATGAACTATATCAAGCCACAACTAGTCTCTATAACCGCTTGATCCTCGCTCGTTCTTCAGCGATCAGTCGCAATAT
>NZ_JBLYIG010000254.1:0-2584 GCF_049222245.1 Nitrospira sp. BLG_2
GAGCCCGCTGGTGGTCGCCTCGAACGATGAAGTCGGCGAACTCACGGATGTGTTCAACGTGATGACCGGTGCTCTCCATGACCGCAATCAGGCGATCACCATGAATCTCGAGACGATCAAGCGGCAGGTCAGACACTTGACGACAGTGCATCAGGCCAGTGCCGCAATCGCAAGCGCCACTATGTTCGACTTGGATCAGTTGCTAGAAACGGTGCTCCGGTTGCTTGCCGAGAATCTCGGGTTTTCCCGGATGGCGGTCATGCTTCACCACCCGGAAAAGAACTGCGCGTCATTCGCTCGAATCATTGGTGTGTCGCCGGAACTCGCGGACGCAGCGTATCAGCTTGAATTACCCATCGTGGAGGGCGGCGTTGCGGCGGACTTGCTCATTCACAGCACGCCATTGCTGATCCATGACATCGAAGTCATTCCCCAGCGTCTCTACCCGCCGCTATTGGAGCTACTGCGCCGATCGGGGGTGCGGTCGTTCGTCGCCGTGCCGCTCCAGAGCCATACCAAGATCCTCGGGTTTTTATCGGCTGACCGAGGCGCACGTCCATGCAGCGACGAGGATCTTGGTATCTTGCTCACGATTGCAAGCCATGTGGCGGCCGCCATCGACAATGCCAAGGCCTACTCCGATCTCGCCGAGCTGACCCAGCACCTCGAACAGCGTATCGAACAACGGACCGAAGAGCTGTCTCAGGCCAACACACAACTCCAGGACCATGACCGACGCCGGTCGACGTTTCTCTCCGTCGTTTCCCACGAACTGCGTACTCCCATGACGTCAATCCGAAGCTTTGCTGAAAACATGCTTGATGGCGTCACAGGTCCGCTCACCGACCTGCAACACACCTACCTCTCCCGCATCCAGCATAACGTCGCCCGACTTGCGAGAATCATCGTTCAATTGCTCGATTGGTCGCGCCTCGACACCAAACGAGTCGAGCTTCGCCTGGAGGAGGTCTCTATTTGTCAGATCGCCACAATAGTGGCAGACAGCTTGCATATGGTCGCCCTGGAGAAGGATGTGTCTCTCGCTGTCGAGCCGATCGAGTCGCTTCCGACCGTCCGTGGCGACCGCGACAAGTTGGAACAGATTCTGTGGAATCTCATGGGGAATGCGATCAAATTCACGCCGCCAGGCGGCCGGGTCACGGTGGAGTTTTGCGAATCTCCACCTGGACTCGTACAGACCTGCATCGCCGATACAGGCTGCGGGATCGATTCCTCTCATCTCTCGAATATTTTTGATGAGTTTTCCAGAGTGCCGTCACCCATGCCGGCATCACAGGGCGCTCAACTTGGTCTGTGGATCACCAAGACACTCGTCACCATGCACCATGGCCGTATTTGGGTGGAGAGCCAACCGGAGACCGGATCACGCTTTTACTTCACGCTTCCAATCGAAAGGTCACAGGGTGAACCAGGTCGGACAACCTCATAACGAGGTTGTCGCTTCCCGACGTGTTCGCCGGAGCAATGCAATCGTGTTCTCGAAAGGAGAGGTGCCCCATGCGCGCTAAAATTCTCATCGTCGATGACGACCCCGATATCCTCCTGAGCCTGCAGAATCGCATCAGTTTTATGGGACACGAACCTTTGACGGCGACGAACGGCAAAGACGCCTTGCGCTTGATCAAGGAAGAGGAACCGGATCTTGTCTTGCTGGACTTGAAAATTCCCGACATCACCGGGCTTGACGTCTTAAAGCAGGTCGGTGCGGCATCAATCCCGAGCCAACCCAAAGGCGAGGAGACAAGCCAGGCGTCCCCTTACACCACCCCGCTGATCATCATGCTGACCGCCTATGGAACCATCGAACTCGCTGTCCAAGCCATGCAACTCGGCGCGTTCGACTTTGTGCCGAAGCCGTTTACCTCCGACCATTTGACGGTCGTCATCAAGAAGGCCTTGGACACCGTGACCCTCCACCGACAGGTGGAGACGCTCCGCAAAGAAGTCGATGCCCAGTTCGAACCTGTCGTGACGACCAGTAAGCAGATGGGCGAACGACTGACCGTGGCCAAGCAAGCAGCGGCTTCTTCCGCGACCGTGTTGTTGCTCGGCGAAACGGGGACGGGGAAAGAAGTGGTCGCCCGCGCCATTCATCGTTGGAGCCCTCGCTCCACGAGACCCTTTATTGCCGTCAATTGCGCCGCCTTCCCCGAAAATCTATTGGAGAACGAGCTTTTTGGACACGAGAAAGGGGCGTTCACCGGCGCCGCCAAGCGGGAGCCCGGCAAAATCGAGATCGCCGATGGAGGGACGCTGTTTCTTGACGAGATCGGCGATATGCCGCTCACCATGCAACGCCATCTCTTGCGTGTCCTTCAAGACCGGACGTTCTACCGTGTCGGCGGAACGCAGGAAGTGCGGACCGACGTCCGGTTTATCGCCGCCACGAACAAAGATCTGAAACAGGCGATTCGTCAAGGCGCATTCCGCGAAGACTTGTACTTTCGCCTTGCCGTGATTACCATCGCCCTGCCCCCGTTGCGCAAACGGATGGAGGATCTTTCCACCCTCGTCGAACATTTCCTCAACCGGCCCAACAACGTGGGGCTGTGTAAACGCGTGA
>NZ_JBLYIG010000255.1:0-1662 GCF_049222245.1 Nitrospira sp. BLG_2
GATGATTCTTGACCACCGTGGCTCCCCCCGCCCCTCCCGTACCTCCTAGAAACCCACCGATAGACACTGGTCCCTGTGCGACAGCGAAGACTTGTTGGTTGGCAGCTTTCAATGGTGTCAGCAAGAGCGTACCACCTTGCAGACTCTTCGCATTTGCCATGGACGATACAACCGCGTCCAGCGTCATACCAGGCTTCGAAAACGGAGGAAGCTTGGCGGTCACCATGACCGACGCGATATTTCTCGTCAGCAATTGAATCGGATCAATTACAAGATTAACCCCCATCTTGTTCAACATGGACATCATCGCCTGAATCGTGAATTGTCCACCGATGACTCGGTCTCCGGTACTATCGAGACCGACCACTAACCCGTAGCCGATCAGCTGGTTCTCGCGCACCCCCTCGATCACGCCGATGTCCTTGATCCTCACGGCATCGGCCGTGAAGGGACAGACGAGTGTCCCCGTGAGAACCACCATATTGATCAAGAGTGACAAGTGTGAACGCATATATGACGGACCTATCGTATCCTCTAACGTTTGGAAAACAATGAATGCGATCTTCGTCCCAGTACGATGCGCGACAGCCATCCCTGCTCTATGGCCACATCATTGGTGCGGTCCTGATCAACATTCTCTACCACATGGAATTGGGTCAGGCGCACCTCAGGCGGACTGGAATCAGCCCGCCGCACAACGCCACTTTGCACCATCATCTGCAGTGAATCGAGATTGAGCGAACGCCGTTTTGGCGCGCTCCTTCTCCCCGCTTTACGTCTCAATGGAGCCGGCATTGGACCCCCTTCATCAAAATGGATAGATCCAATCAAGAATACGAACAAACCATCCTGGTCGCTGTACATCATCGAGGACACCAAGGCCGGAATATTCAATCTTGGCATCGGCAATGGCTGAGGACAGAACCGTATTCTTGGTATCAACATCTACCCGACGGACGATTCCACCGATACTCATCAGTTGTTTTTCACTGTTCACGCTGACCTCTCGCCGGCCCTCGATGCGAAGATCACCGTTCGGCAGTACCTCTGTCACGATCGCCGAGATGGTTCCGGTCAGTGTTCCAGTCCGACTCGTGGCTCCTTTTCCGCCGAATTTGCTGTTGGCGTTGGCATTGATCCCCATTCCACGACGTGTCTCATCACTAAATCGTATGCCTGGTATTCCGATATAGCCCATGCCGCTCCCGATCAGGCTATTTTGGATCGTCGATTCGCGTTGCGCCGCGGTGTCGGCGGATTTTGATCCCTTGTGATTTTCAACGATCTTAACGGTGAGAATGTCGCCGATGCGCATGGCACGAAGATCTTCATAGAGATACGCCCGTCCATTTTCCTCCTGCCACAAGGATCCCACAGTCTTTGGTGGAGGAAGAGGAGCCACAGCGATCTTGCTCGAGACATCCGGAGGACTCGAGCATCCCTGAAGCAGAACGACGACAGAGGCGCACAGCCAACTTATCGATGATTGGTGGGAGAACCAAGTTCCGTTGCCAGGCTTGAGCGGTGCTTTCTTGTGAGCCCTCGCTCCCGACCATGCAACAAGCTTCTCTGACCTCACGATCTCCTTCGACATCTGGTTAAAACTCCACCTGAACGAGGCTAGGGCCGACTACCTTGGCCGTCAGTTCCCTGCCGGAATCC
>NZ_JBLYIG010000256.1:0-5915 GCF_049222245.1 Nitrospira sp. BLG_2
GGGCCCCTTTCTCTGGTCTGAGGATAACTCGGATCTGTTCGAAGATAGGCTACTGCTCCTGAGAGAGTGTGTCAACGGGCAAGGTCAAAAAAGCACGTAATAGGAAGCGGCCCGTAATTCTTCTCCTGCCATATGCCTAACGATCCATGCGAGATATCGAACTCACACAAGTCAAGTAGCGCCACTACCTGCTGCAAACCTAAGGCTGGAGGAATGTCCGCCTTATTGGCCTTCTTCTACATCTGATAAGGGTAGAGGCCTAACAGATGTTGGTACTCCAATCCAGCACATTGTTCACTGCTTCCCCAATCGGCATGGGGGCATTCGAGGCCCATGTATCTGTGGCGGGATTGTATTCCTCCGTGGAATAGGAATAGATCAATCCATTCGGGTCCGAGGAGAAGTTGACTCCGCCGATCGCATAGATCTTGTTGTCGACGGATACGACGATGAGTCGTCGGCGCGGAGTCGGCATGTCTGCTTTGCGAGTCCATGTATCTGTGGCCGGATCATGCTCTTTTACTGTTCGAAGAACTGAGGCCGGAGTAACCTCGAATTGCATAGATCTTGTTGTTGACCGTCGCCACGCCAAATTCGGTGCGAGGTGTCGGCATTGGGTTTCTCGGTGCCCATGTAATTGGAGGGCCGGCAGATAGTAATTGGGAACTTGATGGTGAGGCGCTTTCTCCTACGCCGCCACTGGAACAGGCAAGAAGAATGAATGGAGCAAGCAGGAATCCTGAGCGAACAAATCGATTGAGGCGTTTACCGGCGAGCATGAGTCGTCACCTCATTTTGAATCGGTGGACAGCATTTGGCGTGCATTCCGTGCCGGAGGAGGGTACTTAGAGGAGTACTCGAATACAGCCCTACCTGAGAGGGAGAAACTTGTACGAATTGCGCCTTGAAGAACACTGGGTCGTGGAGGCGTGATTTTCGACTGAGATAAACAACTGAGGGACTATTCAGTAACCGCTGCTTGAAATTGTCTAGAAATTCAGGAGCCGGTGAAGTTCGTCTGCCCAGAGCCAGGGAGAGCCTTCGTCTTCGTGTCTGCAGTAGACGAAGCAGTCTTGTCCTTGTTGAGAAGCATTCTGAAAGCGTTCAGCCCATCGTCGGAGTTCTGTCTGGCTATATCTAGTTTTGCGAAGTCGGACATAGCGGAACTGAGCTGTATCTCGATGCTCTGCCTGATGCTCATCCGTCTCAACTGCAGCCCATGCGACCGAATACTGACGCAAGAGCCGTTCGACCTCGTCAGCCAGCCAACTCTCATGCCGAAATTCTATGGCCCATTGATGGGTCGTCGGCAGGGATCCAAGGAACGTTTTTAGTCGCCCATCATCGCGTTTCAAATTGGGAGGCAATTGGATCAGTACCGGGCCGAGCTTACCGGCATTGTGAAGCGGTTCGAGCCGTTGCCGCATGGCCATCAACATGGGAAGCCCTTCCGGCTTGAGGCGATGGATATGTGTAATTTCTCGGTGAGCCTTCGGCGCATAGATGAAGTGAGGAGGAGTACCTGCGAGCCATGTCTGCACAGTGTTCTCGGTCGGAAGCCGATACCACACACCATCGAGTTCAACGGTCTGATACCTCGTGGCGTAGTAGCGAAGGAAATCGGTTGGTTTGATGCCGGATGGATAAAAACGATCAGGTCCCTGCCAAGCCTTGTAGGAATAGCCTGATAGGCCAATATAGTAGGCCATAACCTGGATCCTTATACGATAAGGTCACCGCCACTAGGCTGAACTCGCTACGATGATGCTTCTTCATCCTTATTCGCAGTCATACCTTTCCAAACATCCTTGTAAAAAACTCTTTCACCTTTCCCATGTGCTCTTGCACATCCGTTTCCAGATGTCTGGCCCCCGCTTGCCAATCGTCGGTGGTATAACCCACACGGCGGGCGAGGAAGATGAATTCGTCGGAATCGACCGGTGGAAGGACACGATCTTTGGCATTGCCACGGACCATGCGGAGCCCATCGATGAGCATCCTGATGAAGAAATAGGCCTTACGGAGGGTCTCGCCGTCTTGCCTCGTCACAATGCCGCAATCGATGAGGGCGGCCAGCGCCTGCATGGTGTTCGAGATGCGCAGGACAGGAAGCCGATGACCGCGCATGATCTGGAGATATTGAACCGCGTATTCGATATCGACAATCCCACCCTGGCTATGTTTGAGATTGATCGTGCCTCGCTCCACGAGTTGCTTCAACTGTTGCCGGCGCAAGTCGAGGGCGACACGCAGATCCCAAGGTTTACCGCTGTAGACATAATTGTCACGATGGGTTTCCACTCGCTTGCCCAGGGCCGCATCGCCCGCCACATGCCGCAATTTGATCAACGACTGGCGTTCTAACGCGGCGGCAAGACCGTGGTCGCTATAGTAGTTTGTGATCTCTTCGAACGGATTTGTCAGCGAGCCCTTCCCGCCGTGGGGTCGGAGGCGTACGTCCAAATGAAAGATGCCCTCTTGCTTAGCTTCGATCCACTGTAAGAGTTCCGCGCCGAGCCGCTCAAAGTATTCGCTGTTCTCGATCGGCTGCTTGCCGCCGGTGCGGCCCGCATCGCCGTACACGAACATCACCTCGATGTCGGACGCGTAGCCCAACTCCCTGCCGCCGAATTTTCCCAAGCCGAGAACGGTGAAGGGGCAGGGTCTCCTATTCGCCAAACGCGGCGGGCCATACAGCTTGTTCAGTTTGGCTTGGCAGTCTTTCAAGCTCCGATCCACGATGACTTCGGCGAGTTGAGTCAGGGCGGCGGAGAAATCCGGCAAAGCGGTACCCGGCTCGACGATGTGTTTCATATCGATGCGGAACAGTTCGCGATCTTTGAAGCTGTTCAGCGCCGCTTTCCGTTCCTCGTCGGTCTTTGTCCGGTTGACGACGCGATCGAGTTCCTTGCGAAGCTTGGCTTTCGGAGTAACGAGCGGGGCGTCACGATAATCTTGCAAAAGAGGAAGGAGATTATTGTATTGGCGGCGCAAAAAGTCTTCCCAGAGAAAATCGCTGGCCCCCAGCAGCCGAGCGAGCAGCGGAAAAGTTTTCCTGTCGCTGAGAAAGGCCAAAGCTTCCTGCCGGGCTTTCCCTTTTTCCTGTTGCACCGTCAGGTCCAGGAATTGGTCGAAGGCTTCCAAGGCTTTGGTCGGGTCGGGGGCCCAGGTGAGGGCATGTGTGAACTGCTTGATGAGCACAGCCGTGAGGCGCAACTGCTGCTGATCGGCCGCATCGGTGAGCTTCTGACCGTGACGGTTGCGGACATAAAAACGGTCGCGAATTTTCCCGTCTTCGACATCGAATTGCGCTTTGGAAATATAGACATTGCGCATGGCAAGGGCGTTGGCGAAGGCATACAAAAAAGCCGGGGTGTCGTCTGATCGGATGTCCATGACCGTGTCGGTAGGAGATTGGCTGTTGTCGAACGTGATCTGGACCGGATGGAGCAGGCCGCTGAATGACCCGCGCCGCTTGCCGAGCTGTTCGACCAGACGCCGATTCACCGCAAACCGTGCTTCTTCGAATTGTCCCGTGTCGAGGAGTGTGAGTACTGAGTGGAGTGCGTCCGACAATTGCTTCTGTTGCATCCTGCCCAACTCTGAGCCCGGCACAGGCAGGACGCGGAACATGTCCACGATTTTTTTTCTGCTCAGACTCAGGCTACCCTTTGCGCGGCGGATACGTGGCCCATATCCTGTCCAACTCGTATGAGGGGACAGCGGAGCGGTCTTTTCTGCAAACGTATAAATGTGCCCTTCCTCGATGTTGAGACCGAACGCTGAAAGTAGACCGCAAATCGTGGCGAATGCAGAGAAGTAATCATAGGCCACGATCGTGATCTCAAACCGCTTGTCCTGCTGTTCGGCAAAAGCAATTTCGCAGAGGTGCTCCGGTGTCAGTTGAGCCGTTAATCGAACGTGTTCCGCAATCGCCTGAGGCTTGAATCGCCGGAAGTACTCCTGGTCCATGCGAGCGAAAAAATCTTGAAGCACATCGGATGGAATGTCAGGACAGAGCGGACGAACCGAGTTGAGAAGCGATGTGCGATCAGAAGAGCCTATCGGCATAAGTTTCAGTATACCCGAATGGTTTCATTGTGCGTAGAGGAACGTGTCAGTATAATGCCGCCCCATGAGTCGTCTTTCTGTTCCGCCTGCATTTCCTCGAGCCCGGCCTGCGGCTAGGAATAGTGGCTCTAAACCGGATCCCAGGCCGATTCTGCTCGCTGCCAAGCGGAGTGTCGAGGACGTGCGAGCCATTTTATCCGCGTATGGCCTGAGTGATCTCGATCGAGCTGATCGCAACCTCGATGCGATGGCGGGTGACCCGGTCCAACGCCGGCGGCTGGCCGACATCCTGCCGATGTTGATGGAATCTATTTCCAGGACGGCGGACCCTGATCAGGCGTTGAACCATTGGGAGCGCATATTGGCCAACGTATCCCGCACATCATTTCTCGACTACTTGCGCACGTCGCCGCGCATGCTTGACCTCCTCTGTGTGATATTCGGCAACAGTGACGCCTTGGCCTTTACGCTGATCCGAGACCCAACCGTGGTGTATTGGTTGGCTGAAGAAGAGGTCCTATCACGACCTCCGACGCGGAACGGGATGGAGACCGCGCTTTACAAGAGCATCGGGAGCCTGATTTCCAAGGGACTGAAGTTGGACGCGCTGCGGCGTTTTCGGCGACGGGAAATGCTGCGCATCGGCGTGCGCGATCTCCTCCGTCTTGCTACAGTCCCCGAGACGACCGGCTTATTGTCCGACTTGGCCGGCCTGCTGATTCATGCGGCGTATGAGATCGTCGATGCCGACCTCAAGCGGCAGTATGGCGTTCCGATGCATCAAAACCGGCAGAGACGATGGGTGGAGACGAAGTTCGCGGTCATCGGGATGGGCAAACTCGGTGGACACGAATTGAATTACAGTTCGGACGTCGATCTGCTCTACATTTACGAATCTGACAATGGCGAAACCAGAGCGCCGACAGACAAACACGCCGCCAAGCCGGCCGGTGTCGGAATTTCCAATGAGGAATATTTTGAAATTCTCTCCCGCGAATTGACCCGGGCTCTCACCGAACCTACTCGGGAAGGGTATGTCTTTCGAGTCGATCTACGTTTACGCGCGGAGGGATCAGTCGGACGGTTAGCCCGCTCGCTTGCGAGCTACCAACGGCATTATCTTGTGCGCGGTCAGGTCTGGGAACGATTGGCTCTGCTGAAGGCTTCGCCTGTGGCCGGATCCCATGAAATTGGGCAGGCGTTTCTCAGGCTGATTAAGCGGTTCGTGCTGGGGACAGGGGAAAAATTGGACGGTGATAAGGCATTGGCGATCGTGCAAGACGTTCGTGCGGTGAAGGATATGATCGACGCCAAAATGACTGACCGCGGCCACGGACAACGCAACGTGAAATTGGGGACCGGCGGAATTCGAGAAATCGAGTTTTTCGTGCAGACCGTTCAAGTTTTGGTGGGACGAAAGGTGCTTGCGCTCCTGGATCGGAGCACGCTCGGTTCCCTGAACCGGCTGGCTCGCAAGAAACTGCTTTCGAGTGAAGACCGTGATATCCTCACTGCTGCCTACCTGTTCCTACGCGATGTCGAACATAAGTTGCAAATGGTCCATGATCTCCAGACCCATGCGCTTCCCGACAGCTCAGAAGAGTTGGAGCGCTGCGCAGTCCGGATGGGATATGGCGCGGACGATCGAAAAAAAGCGGCCGAATTGTTCCAGGCCGACCATCAACGCCATACGGAGATGGTGCACCGCTCCTTCCGATCGTTTTTTGTCGAGCCGACGACCTCGCCTATCTTGAGTGCTACCCTTAAGACAATAGGAGTAAAGCTGCAATAGCAAGGATATACATTCAGAGCCCTATGTTGAGCCTCATGGCTTCCCTCGGACT
>NZ_JBLYIG010000257.1:0-4429 GCF_049222245.1 Nitrospira sp. BLG_2
AAACCGAGATTTCGGAATTGAAGGAATCCGCGGACTTGCCGGGTATTCGAGGAATGATCATTGCCTTCGATCACTTCGAATGGAGTCCACGCTTGCCTGGCAACACGTTCGTTCCTGACATCCCGGAAGAGGCTCAAAGAACGCAGCAGTGATCCGATTCGCGAAAGGCGCGCATCGCGCGGAGCAAAATTCGGCGTTTCGAGCATCGAACCGGTGCGAACTTCTAATTCCTTCGGTGTCAGCACATTGTCAGCAATTCACGCGGCCAACAATGTCGACTTTTGACTCGTAAATCCATATCGCCTTGCCGTCCCTTTCAGCCCTCGACCCTCCGATGGCTGCTCTTGCCGCTGCCCATTCTTTTTGGGAGCGAAGAATTGAGCAACCGAGCCCCGGCCGTCGTTGAACGGATGGCGGACCCTTTCCTTTCGTTGCATCCCTCGGATGGAGATCTGCTTCATCTTGAAGATGGAATGGCGATTGAGCTTCGGGTGCAGGACGTCACATACCGTCTGGCCGTACAGCTCGACCCGTCCACGCCGTCCGGCACGGCCGGCCTCTCAATCGTGCATGATGCAGTCCGGATGCGATTACCGGCGTGGGTGAATCTTCACGAATCGATCACAATTGATCGGAGGGTGTCGTGATTGATTGGGGGCGAACCGGTCTGACCATCGCGGCGGTCCTCGGTGGCCTGCTTACACTCGCGGCTCTTTTAATTTGGGTCGAACGGCGGCTGCTTGGCATTTGGCAGGAACGCTACGGACCGAACCGTGTCGGACCGGGCGGGATCCTGCAATCACTCGCCGACATGATCAAAATTTTCACCAAAGAAGATTGGATCCCTCCGTTCGCCGACAAGCCGGTCTTTGTGATCGCCCCGGCTGTCGTGATCGTCACGACACTCATGTCTTTTGCCGTCGTGCCGTTCACGCCGACGACCGTTGTGGCCGATTCCAATATCGCCCTGCTGTTCTTTCTGGCGATGTCCTCGCTGGCCGCCTACAGTGTCGTGCTGGCCGGCTGGGCCTCGAACAGCAAGTACGCGCTGCTGGGCGGCCTCCGGGCCACGGCGCAGATGCTGAGCTACGAAGTATTCATGGGCCTGTCCGTCATGGGCGTCGTCCTGCTCGCGGGTTCTTTCAGCTTGCGCGACATCGTCGACGCGCAGCGCGACCTGTGGTTTGTCATTCCGCAGTTCGTCGGCCTGGTGATCTTCCTTGTCGCCGGACTTGCTGAAACGCACCGGTTGCCGTTCGATATTCCCGAGGCCGACGCGGAGCTGGTCGCCGGATACCACGCGGAATATTCCGGCATGAAGTTCGGCATGTTCTTCGTGGGGGAATATTTGGGCGTGACGTTGATCTCGGCCATGATCGTCGTGCTGTTCTTCGGGGGTTGGCGCGGTCCATGGCTGCCGCCGGTCGTATGGTTTGCCGTGAAAACGCTGTTTTTCATCAGCCTGTTTTTTCTGCTGCGGGCCACGCTGCCGCGACTGCGCTTCGATCAGGTCATAGCGTTGGGATGGAAAGCGGCTCTGCCTGCCGCGTTGATCAACCTGTTGGTCACCGGAGGAATCGTGCTCGCTCGAATGGAATAGGACGAGCCTCGTGAAGCGTGATTCGCAAGAAGGACACATCCATATGCGGCGACGATTCACCAATAACGAAAGGCAGAAGAGCCATGAGACATATCATTGATCTCTTGATGGGTCTCTGGATCGTCTTCAAACGCACGTTCGCCAAGCCGGTCACGGTCCAGTATCCGGAGGAACGGCCCTATCTGCCGCCGCGTTGGAGGGGGCGGATCGTGCTGACTCGAGACCCTGACGGCGAAGAGCGCTGCGTCGCCTGCTATCTCTGCGCGGTCGCCTGCCCGGTCGATTGCATCGCTCTGCAGGCCACCGAGGACACGGCCGCGCATGACCGCCGGTACCCGGAATTCTTCAGAATCAATTTTTCACGCTGCATCTACTGCGGATACTGCGAAGAAGCCTGTCCGACGTACGCGATCCAACTCGTGCCGGACTTCGAGCAGAGTGAATATGCCCGCCGTAATATGGTGTACGAGAAAGAGGACTTGTTGATCAGCGGTACCGGCAAATACCCCGACTACAATTTCTATCGAGTGGCGGGTGTCAAGATTCGCGACAAAGATAAGGGCGAGGCTGAACATGAATTGCCGCCGGTGAATGTGAAGAGTTTGATGCCCTGAAGAAGTCCTGAAAATCGAGTGCTGAGCAATGAGTGTACACTCGACACTCAGGACTCAACACTGCTTACAAGACCATGGAGCTTCTATTTTACATCGCCGCCTCGGTCGCCGTCGTGGCGACACTTCGCGTGATCACCTGCGCCCGCCCCGTGCATGCGCTGCTCTATCTCGTGGTCTCGTTGTTGGCCGTGGCCGTGATCTTTTTCATTCTCGGCGCGCCTTTCGTGGCCGCTTTGGAAGTCATTATCTATGCCGGCGCCATCATGGTGCTGTTCGTGTTCGTCGTCATGATGCTGAACCTAGGACCGGCGACAATCGAACAGGAACAACGGTGGATGGCGCAGAGTACATGGACGGGACCATCGATCCTGGCGCTGATCCTGCTCGGGGAGCTGCTCTACCTGCTTATCTGGTCTGATGCGGGACAATCGGCGGAGATGGCCGTGGTGGGTCCGAAGGAAGTAAGCCGCGCCCTTTTCGGTCCCTATCTGCTCGGAGTGGAGTTGGCGTCCCTCCTGCTCCTTCCGGGACTGGTGAGCGCCTATCATCTCGGCCGCCGGATCCAACAGGATGAGAGGAAATCGCCATGACGACGCCTGCGTTGTTTCTGGCCGGCATCCTGTTCGCCCTGGGACTGATCGGCTTGCTGGCCCGCCGGAACATTCTCTTTATGTTGATGTCGGTGGAGATCATGCTCAACGCAGCAGGGTTGGCTTTTATCGCAGCCGGCGCCCGCTGGGCACAGGCGGACGGCCAGATTATGTTTCTGTTCATTCTGACACTCTCGGCGGCCGAAGTATCCGTCGCTCTGGCGCTCGTGCTGCAACTCTACAGCCGGTTCAACACGCTGGACTCGGATGCGGCCAGCCTCATGCGGGGCTAGTGCACGGTAGGACTCATGCTAGATCTCTTGTGGTTGATACCCGCCTTTCCCCTCGCCGGCTTTCTGCTGCTCACGCTTGCGAGCGGGCTTTCCCGATTCACTGTGGCTCTCACCGGAGTCGGTTCAGTCGGATTATCGGCGCTGACAGCCGGTCTGGCGGCGTCCGGTCTTATCCAACATGGACTGCTGGAGATCGGATTTACCCAATCGCTGTGGACATGGATGGATGTCGCAGGCCTCACCTCCAAGGTGGCCTTCTACTTGGATGGGCTGTCGCTCGTCATGATCTTGATCGTCACCGGCGTGGGCTTTCTGATTCATCTGTATTCCGTCGAGTACATGATTGAGGACAATGATTATCAGCGTTTCTTTGCGTACATGAATCTTTTTGTCGCCTCGATGCTGACACTGGTTCTGGCCGACAATCTATTGCTCCTCTTTTTGGGGTGGGAAGGAGTCGGTCTTTGCAGCTATCTGCTTATCGGCTTCTGGTATCGCGATCCCGCCAACGGAGAAGCGTCGCGGAAAGCCTTTGTCGTGAACCGCATCGGCGATACGTCTTTTCTCATCGGTCTGTTTGTGATCGTGGTCCACCTCGGAACGTTGGACATCCAGGAACTGATGCGGCGGGCGCTACAAGAGTGGCCTGTCGGCTCCGGTTATGCCGTCGCCGCCGCGGCATTACTGCTCGGCGGCGCACTGGGGAAATCGGCGCAGCTCCCCTTGCATGTGTGGCTCCCCGACGCCATGGCCGGCCCGACGCCCGTCAGCGCCTTGATTCATGCGGCGACCATGGTCACCGCGGGCGTCTACCTCATCGCCCGGCTTCAGGATTTGTATGACCTGGCGCCGGTCGTCCGAGTAGTGATCGCCATCATCGGGGCGCTTACGCTGCTGCTGTCGGGGTTCAGCGCGCTGGTCCAGCGGGACATCAAGCGCGTTCTGGCCTTCTCCACGATCAGTCAACTCGGCTATATGTTCTTGGCGCTTGGAGTCGCCGCTTCATCTGCCGCCATGTTCCATTTGATGACCCACGCCTTTTTCAAGGCACTCCTGTTTCTTGCCGCCGGATCGGTCATTCTGAGCCTGCACCATGAGCAGGACCTCTTCAAGATGGGCGGGCTCAGAAAAGAATTGCCGCTGGCCTTCTGGGCAACGCTCATCGGCGCTGCCTCGCTCGCCGGCGTTCCGCTGATCACGGCGGGCTTTTTCAGCAAGGAACGGATTCTGTGGGAAGTGTGGTCCTCGCCCATGGGAGGGCCCTGGCTCTGGGCGGCGGGTGTCGTCGGTGTCTTCATCACTGCGCTCTACAGTTTCCGGTTGGTGTTCCTG
>NZ_JBLYIG010000258.1:0-15069 GCF_049222245.1 Nitrospira sp. BLG_2
GTTTCGTCGGTTCCATTCATCTCGCCCCGCGTCTGTGTTCCGGTATACGGCAGCCACAGGATGACGGTCGTGCCTTGGTTCGGCCCGGACAACACTTCAACGTTGCCCCCGAGCGCTTCCAGCCGCTCGGACACGCTGAAAAGCCCAAGATGACCGGGTTCGGCTCCGCGGCGCATCGCATCGTCGTCCATACCCTTGCCGCGATCCTCCACGATCACCTGCACGCCGCCGTCCGGTTCCACCGCGAGCGTCACCTTTGCCTGATCGACACCGGAGTGCTTCAACACATTGAAGAGCAATTCGCGGACAGACTGAAACAGCGTCACACCCTGCTCTTCAGGCAAGGGCACCATCCGGCAATCCGAACGGAACTCGACGCGGAGCCCGTCTTTTTGAAATCGCTCACTGAGCCACTTCAGGGCCTCGGGCAATCCTTCGCCTTGCAAGGAAGGAGGGCTGAGTTCGGCGATCGTGGTCCTCGTGTAGCTCAACGCCTGCTGGAGAATGTCGTCCACATCCTGAATCACGGCTTCCCCGGCCGGCGAGAGCGCCGCCAGCTGTTTTTTGGCCCAAGTCATTTTCATTCGGCCGACCACGAGCATCTGCGCCAAGTAATCGTGCAGGTCGCGGGCCAACTTACTCCGTTCGCGCTGTTCCGCCATGCTGACTTGCGACGCCATTTCGCGAAGGCGATTCTGCGACAATACCAGCTCCTTTGTCCGTGCTTGAACGCGCGCTTCCAACTCATCTCTCCATCGGCGCAACTCCTTCTCGTGCCGTTTGCGCTCCGTGATGTCGCGCGCGACTTTGGAAGCGCCGATCACACGGCCTTGTCCATCGAAGATTGGAGAGATTGTGAGTGAGATGTCGAGTACGGCGCCGTCTTTGCGGAGGCGGACGGTCTCATAATGCTCGACGGATTCTCCGCGACGGATGCGTTGGAGAATCTCCCGCTCTTCGCCGAATCGTTCGGGCGGAATCAGCATGGTGACCGGCTTGCCGATGGTTTCTTCGGCCGCATAGCCGAACAGCCTCTCCGCGCCGCGGTTCCACGTTTTGATCAGGCCCTCGAGATCTTTGCTGACGATCGCGTCATCGGACGATTCGACGATGGCGGCCAGTCTGGCTTTCGCTTTTTCGGCTTCCAGACGCTCGCTGATATCGTTGTCGGTTTGAAGAATGGAAGCGGACATGCCCTGGGCATTGCGGTCCAACGCCCAGCGGGTGGCGACCGTGATGTGTGTGCCGTCTCGCCGCCGCTGAGTGATCTCGCCGGTCCAGCGATTGTGCAACCCGAGTTTTTCGACGATCTGCTCCAGCGGCTCGGAGAACTCCGTCTCCAGAAGTTCATACAGATTTTTCCCCAGCGCCTCATCGCCGCGCCATCCATAAATCTCCTCCGCTCCGTGGTTCCAGAAGGTAATGCGCTCATTCACATCGCGCACGATGATGGCGTCGTTGCTCAAATTCAGCAGTCGCGTCTGCTCGGCAAGCTGCTGCTCATGCCGCTTGCGCTCGGTGATGTCCAGCACCACCGCTACAACAGATTGCGGAGATCCGGCGGCATCGCGGACGGCGCTGACACTGTTGTTTACCCACACGATGGTCCCGTCTTTGCGGATGTAGCGTTTTTCGATGACGAAATCGGGGCCGTCGCGCAAAAGCTGCGCAAACGACTCCAGATTGCGCGGCAGGTCTTCCGGGTGCGTGATGTCCTGCATGCGCATCGTGAGCAGTTCTTCCCGGCTGTAGCCGGTGAGATCACAGTACCGTTGGTTGACGAGAACGAAGGCTCCCTTTGGATCGGTCTGCGCAACGCCGGCCGTGGCTTGGCTGACAATGGCTCGGAACTGTTCTTCACTTTCGCGCAGCGCCTCCTCCGCCTCCTTCCGTTCGGTAATGTCCATGACCGAGCCGATGTAACCAAGAAAGTCGCCTTGAAGGCCGAGGCGCGGGGCGCCCCAGTCGATGGCCCAGCGGTACGCTCCGTCATGTCGCTGCACGCGGTACTCCAAGCGAAAGGGCCGTTGTTCCGAGTTGGCGGCGCGAAAGATTGCCTCAGCGGATTCACGGTCCTCCGGATGAATCGCCTCCAGCCAGCCGAATCCAAGACCGCTCTCCGGTGTCTGTCCGGTGAAGTCGTACCATGACCGGCTTAAGAACGAGCAGGCACCGTCAGGCTCCGTTACCCGCACCATCACCGGCGAGTTGTCCGCCATGTGACGGAAGCGCGCTTCACTCTCGCGAACAGTTCGCTCATATTCCCGACGCACCCGCGCCATGTCGAGATGCGCTTGTACGCGCGCCAGCAATTCACGAGCGCTGAAGGGCTTGATAAGATAGTCGTCGGCGCTATGCTCCAAGCCTTCGATGCGGGCCTCTTCGCCGGCGCGCGCGGACAGCAAAATGACGGGCACGTTCCTCAGCGACGGATCGTTGCGCAGGTCCCGCAACAGTCCGAACCCATCGAGCCGAGGCATCATGATGTCACTCAGGATGAGATCGGGACGGCGCTCCTGCGCCGCGGCCAACGCCGCTTCACCGTCCGCGACGGCCTCGACGGCATAGCGTTCGGCCAGCAACCGCGCGATGTACTGCCGCATATCGGCGTTATCGTCGGCAAGCACGATTCTCGGACGATCGGTCTGTAAATTCTCCGTCGAAGGCGGCGAAGGAACGGGCGGCCGTTCCTCTCGCGGCGATTCTTCCATGGACGGCGATTGGTCGGGCAACCAGCGCAATGCCTCTTCCACGAAGGAGATGGCTCCCGTCACAGTGGACGCGCGGCTGCGAGCTGTCACAACTTTCTCGGCGGGCAGATGAGCGCTGCCCAAAGGAACCGTTACAATGAAGGCGGTGCCCTCTCCCGTTTTACTTTCGGCCCGCACGGCCCCCCCGTGAAGCTTAATCAATTCCTGGACCAGCGCCAGGCCGATTCCGCTGCCCTCATGGGTGCGGCCTTGTGAATTTTCGACCCGATAGAACCGCTCGAATAACCGAGGCATGGCTTCTTCTGGAACGCCGACACCGGTGTCTCGGATGACCAGTTCGGCGGTTTTCTCTCGCCGGCGGACCGTCACGGCTATCCGCCCGACGAACGTAAACTTGAAGGCGTTGGACAGCAGATTGAGAACGATCGTTTCCCACATCTCACGATCGACATAGACCGGTTCGGACAGCGGCGAACAGTCCACGACGAACCGCAAGCCCGCCAGCTCGATCGCGGATCGAAATGAACTCGCCAGCTCCGCGGTGAACGCGGCAAGATCCGTGGCCTCGTACCGGGCCTGCATGCGTCCGGCCTCGATGCGGGAAAAGTCGAGCAGACTGTTCACTAGTCTCAGCAAGCGCAAACCGTTGCGATTCACGATTGCCAATTGGCCTTTGGCAGCCGGAGTCAAATCCGTGTTGGAGAGCAGTTCCTCGACCGGGCTCAGCATCAACGTGAGCGGCGTGCGAAATTCATGGCTGACATTGGAGAAAAAGGCGGTCTTGGCGCGGTCCAATTCCGCCAAGCCTTCGGCGCGGCGCTTTTCCTCTTCATAGGCGCGAGCATTGGTCACGGCGGTCTCGACTTGTCTGCCGGCCAATTCGAAAAACCCCCGGTAGTGGTCGTCGAACGGACGGCGTGGACTGGCGCCCAAGACGATGAATCCGATGAGCTCACCCTGGCTGCCTTTCAGCGGCAGCACCATCGCCGTATGTGTGGGTTCGGGCCAATAGCCTCCGGGTAAGACGGCCTGCTCCCGCAGATTGTCCAGAACGATCGACATCCCATTCATCGTCTCTTGAGTAGGCCACAACGTGTTGGAGCGAGCCTCATCGGTTGTCATCGGCACCCGTTTAGACGCGATCGGATCGTCCGGCGCGATGCCGGCGGTGGAATAGAGTTCCGCATGCTTTCCATCGGACGTCGACAAGTAGATCAGAGCGAAGGCTACGTCGCGTGAATGCGATTCGAATGTCTGAGCGGCGGAACGACAGGCTTGAGACACGGACTGAGACCCTGCGGTGGCGGCGCTCAGCTGACGTAGGATCGTCAATCGGCGTTCCCCGATGACTCGGTCGGTATTCTCCGTGCAGGCGCACAGCACTCCGCCGACTGTTCCGTCGTCCTGTTGAACCGGGCTATAGGAGTAGGTAAAGAACGTCTCCTCCGGGTACCCGTTTCGTTCCATGGTCAGAAGCTGGTCTTCATTCCAGGAGGCCAGCTTGTCGCGAAGCACGGCTTCAGCCTGAGGGCCGAGCGTGTCCCAAATCTCCTGCCACACCACCGCTGCGGGTTGCCCAAGCGCCCAGGGGTGGCGGGCACCGTGAACAGGAATGTATGCATCGTTGTTGAATATGATGAGGTCAGGTCCCCACCATAAAAACATTTGATGGCGGGAATCGAGGACAATGCGTAGGGCAATCCTTAACGCGTGCGGCCACCGCTCCGGGGCACCAAGCGGTGTTTTGGACCAGTCCTTTGCTCTAATCAAGGCGCCCATCTCGCCGCCGCCGCTTAGAAAGTCGCCCTGATTGTGCATTCGCGCACCGGCCCGATCTTGGCTTATGCTTCCCGTCTGTTTTTTCACTTTACTTCCACTTCCTTCTTCAGCCCATCCTGGATCGTCCGATACAGGTCATCCACCGCCGCTTCTTTCGTCAACAGCACTGCCGCACCGGCTCGTTGCATCGCGGCGCCGTTGTCGTCTCCGGTGTTGACCGAGATCCCGATCACGAGGGTCTCCGGCCAGTTGGCCTTGATGCGCATCGTCGCCTCGATGCCGTTCATCTTCGGCATGTTGATGTCCATGACCACTACGTGAGGCCGCAGCTCTCCGGCGAGTCTCACGGCATCCGAGCCGTCCTGTGCTTCCCCGACCACCTGAATAGTATCGTACGCATCCAACACGGACCGCAGCCCTTGTCGAACCATGGCGTGGTCGTCCACCAGAAGAACGCGAGTGATCGCGTTCTTCCGGTGGAGCGCTGAGTGCTGAGCGCCGGGTGCCGAATCGGGCAAGTGCTGAGTGTTCGACTGCCCAGGCTCATGACTCAGCACTTTCGCCTCAGGACTACTTCCCAGCGGCAGTGTGAGCGTCGCCGTTGTCCCTTGCCCCTGTGAAGATTGAATATCGAACGAGCCTCCTAGCGACTCCATCCGTTCTCGGATGCTGAACAGACCGAACTTTGAGGAGATTCCGCCGCTAGGAGTCCCTGCTGCTGCTGCTGCAGGATCGAAGCCTTTCCCATTGTCGCGCACCTGTAGAATGAGAATTCCGTCACTATGGTCAAGTACCACTTCCGCTTCACCGGTGTCGGCATGTTTGCGACTATTCATCAGCAATTCGCGCACCGATTGAAATAACAATGTGGTGTGGGCTTCCGGCAAGGCCGGGACGCTCTCGTCCGGAACCTTGACTGTCACGGTCTGCCCCTGCTTGCTCATAGAGTCGGCCAGCCATTTTAATCCGGCTGCGAGTCCATGATCGCGCAGCACCGGGGGACTGAGTTCCGCTACGAGCGTTCGGGTATATGTTAGTGCGTCGGAAAAGACGAAGTCCGTTTCCTCGATTATTGTAGCCAACGCCGGCATCTCGGCCGCAAGCCGCTTGCCCTGCCCCATTTTTAGTTTTCCAAGCACCAGCGTCTGCTGCAAGTGGTCGTGCAATTCCGTCGCGAGCCGCTTGCGTTCCCGCTGCTCGGCCAGATTCAACTCTGCCGCCAAGGCACGAAGTTGATCTCGAGAGTACACAAGCTCTCTGGTGCGGTCGTCCACTAATTTTTCCAATTTGGCAGTTAAGGCTTGCAACCGGTCGTTGCTCTCGTACAGCCGGTTTTCCACCGTCTTGCGCTCAATGCCGACCGACAGAGTCCCGGCAATCGCCTGGGCCAAACTTGTTTCTTCTTCGCTCATAGAATGCGTTCGATCGAAATACACCATGAATTTTCCAAGCAGGCGCCCTCCGTACATCAACGGAATGAAACTCAATGCCTGGATGCCCTCCTGTCGAATCACTGCGGCCAATGAAGGTTCGATGTTCGATTCGGCGACATCGTCGATGTGGATCCGCCGAGGATCGCGCTCATCGGCCTTCCACGGGCTGTGCCCTTCCACGGTGCCGCGATAGGCATCGGACAAGGATCGCCAGGCTTGAAAGCGCATCACGCCGTCATCGTCAAAAAGAAGGATCGAGGCGCGGTCGGCATTCAGGGAAGTAATAATGACATCCAGAGCTTTCTCGTAAAGATGCGGCAGGGCCTCGGCGCGATTGACTGCATCCGACAATTCATACAAGAGGGATCGCTGACGGGCTCGAAGCGCCAGCTCGGCCTCATGCCGTTTGTGTTCGGTAATGTCGAGCACTGTACCCACGAGACGGACGGCTCGACCTTGTTCAAAGATGGCGCGGCCCGTTGCTCTGATCCACCGGATCGGGCCGCCCGTTCGAGGGATGACCCGGAATTCGGCATGGTATCGTCCAGGGCCGGCCGGATCGAGCGCTTGATCCACGGCCGCTTTTGTCGCTTCCTGATCTTCGCGATGCACACCTGTCCAGAACGTCTCATTTGAGATCGGTTCGTTCGCGCCCACGCCCCATAACTTCCGCACGCGGGTGTCCCATCGGATTGTTCCCCTCATGACATCGTGATCGTGAATGCCGAGGCTGGCGGCGTCTTGGGCCAAGCGCAATCGAATCTGATTTTCTCGTCGTTCCCGATCCGCATGACTTAAAAAGCGCGCGACGATCCAGAGGATGAGGCTGAATCCTCCTATGTTAAGGCCGACGACGACCATCAAGTCGAATGTGCGATTGAACCACCCGGCGGTTTCTCCGGCAAGGTGCAGCCATCCGATCGTGATCACCATCCCAAGCGTGAGTGGGACCATGCGGCGCAGCATGAGCCCTCCCGGCTCCCGAGAAGTAACGATGGCCATGATCCCACGATCCGGTCTCACGGAGAGAAGGGCTCCTCCAAGCATCAGAAAACATACGGCCGTAAGCAACGCCATCGAACCATACGACTTGAAGGTGTACAGGGACTGAGCGTGATAGAGATATCCGATGACGGCAAGCCCACTGATCCATACCGTGAGAAGCACGGCCGCTTCTGAAATCCGTTGAATCCCTCTCGTCTCGCTCGCAAACGTGATCACCGCCACGGCAAAGAGGACGAACGAAACCGCGGTGGATAGAGGCATCCGAGCGTCATGCGCCTCCGGCGCAATGTCGAAGGCATAACCGATCAACGTGCCCAATCCCATGAGGCCTGCCATGACGGCTGGAAGAGCCGACAGAATATGTCTGGACCGTCCGGTAGTCTCTGCTCCGGATCGGGCCGCGTTGAGCCACAGAACCGACGCCCCCGCGAAGATGAATCCGAATGCCGTCGTGATTTTCATTCCGGCAAATCCCGGCACAAGGCTGGTCACTGTCAGGATTCCAAAGGCCCACCCGATAAGGACGAGTGACGCGATGGCCACCGTTGTGAGAGACAGTGCTTGAGCCGCGATGTGGTACGAGAGGTATGGAAGGTTCGTGAATCGCATCGTTCAGTACACGACCCGGAGGCGCGGTATCGAAGGGATACGGGAGTACATCGATTGTAGAAGGGGGTCGATGGGAATGGAGAGCTGTAGAAAGTCCATGGCCGGCCCTGTGTCCCAACTGATGTGTTTTGCCAGGCTGCCGCTATGAAACCGGCAAGACGGACCATTCATCGCTGCGCGAAAGTACGTATCTTACGCTCTTCCTTTGTCACGGCACAATCGTCCGGCAATAAACTAGGGATTTCCCTGGTCATATAAAACCAGGAGCCCCTGGGGACAGTCCCAGTGCGTGATGACGCACAGTCCACGTATGGTTCGAAGTAACCGTATTACCAAAAGGAGGTGGCGATGAAGATGAAAATGCTGATGGCGGTCACTCTGGCTCTGGTTCCTTTTATGAGCTGTGCCATGATCGGTCATGCCGGTGAAACGAAGGCCAAGATGGAAGAGGTGAAGGGCGAGGTCAAGGGTGAGATGGAGGAGGCGAAGGGCGAGGCCAAGGCCTTGAAGGAGGAAGCCAAGGGCAATGATGTAAAAGCCGCCGGGGAGCGGGCAAAGGGCAACGTTAAAGGCGCGGCGGAAAAAGGAAAAGGAGAGGCAAAAGCACTAAAAGAAAATATGAAAGATTAATGGGCGTCGAGTCCCCCATTTCGAGGCTTCGCGTCCGAGAATTCAACAGGCATCGTTATTGAGCCATGGAAAGTAAACTGTGTGGAAGAGAGAGGACTCTATGCTGTTGAAATGGGCTGCCATCTTTTTTGTCATCGCGTTAATAGCCGCGGCGTTCGGCTTTACCGGCATCGCGGCCGGAGCTGCGAGCATCGCGAAGGTCTTGTTTTACTTGTTTCTCGGAATTTGTGTTGTGTTGCTGGTCGCGGGCATTATCGTGGGTCGGAAAGTATTTTCTTAGTCAACATATGTCCAAGGCTTCACCGGCCCTCCAGTACGAGACTGCCTGGCAATGACTCGGATGAGCGGCCTGCGACAGATGCCCAGCCTCGCAATTCGTGGCGATGGCCCCGCCACCTTTGCTGATCCGGTGTACTGGTTTGCCCATTGCTTCACGCACTTCGAAGATTCGCGGCCATGGAGAGACTCATATGGCATCTCAGTGGATGTTGCAAATCGGACTATACGCAGCGGGTGTCCTCATCGTAATCGGCGTGATGTTGGGCCTGCCGGCACTCCTGGGCGAGCGACATTGGAAAAAGCCTGAGCGCCGACGCGATATAGCGACCGGCGTCCCGTATGAATCCGGTATCCGTCCGACGGGCAGCGCGCGCATCCGCCTTCCCATCCAGTACTACCTCGTGGCGATGTTCTTCGTGATTTTCGACCTTGAGGCCGTCTTTCTCTATGCCTGGGCCGTAGCGGCAAAGGAGACCGGCTGGCTCGGCTTCATAGAGGCGGCGATCTTCACGATGATCTTACTTGCGGCGTTGGTCTATCTGTGGCGCGTCGGCGCGCTGGATTGGAGCGGGCAATTTCAGCGACCACCTCATCCTCCGCCTCCATCGCCTGCACATCCAGGAGCAGGGTGATGCGAGAGTGGCGTAACGGACGACTGGAGGGCGTTTCGATTCGAGACGGAGGGGATGGATCCCTGGCCACCGTGGTCGGGCAATCCGTGGTCCTTGCCAAACTGCAAGACCTGCTGGCTTGGGGCAGAAAAAATTCCCTATGGCCGCTGAACTTCGGCTTGTCCTGCTGCTACGTGGAAATGGCCACGAGCCTCACCAGCGTGTACGACATCGCCCGATTCGGCGCTGAAGTCGTGCGCGGTTCTCCCCGCCAAGCCGATGTGCTCGTGGTCTCAGGAACGGTATTCATCAAGGTCGCTCCTATCGTCAAGCAGTTGTACGAACAGATGATGGAGCCGCGGTGGGTGATTTCGATGGGATCCTGTTCCAATTCGGGCGGCATGTTCGATGCGTATTCGGTCGTGCAGGGTGTGGACAAAATCATCCCGGTCGACGTCTACATGCCGGGATGTCCGCCGCCGCCCCATGCATTCATGGAATGTCTGCTGCTGCTGCAAGACAAGGTCGGCAAAGAGCGCCGGCCTTTAAGTTGGTGGTTCGGCCCGCAGGAAGTGCAGAAGCCCATCATGCCCTCGATGCGGGATGCCAAACGGGAAGAACGGGTTCGACGCAGCGAATACCCGCCCGTGGATATCCTGCCCAGCACCGATCTGCTCTCGCCCCACTTTGCAGGACAACCGATCGATCGATCGACTTCCAAGCCATGAATCTACGATTACCGACTACGGAAGACGCTCACGTGCATGGTTCGGGCGTGGTGGAGGAACTCGGGAGCCGCTTCGGCTCAGACGGACTGCTGGCCTTTCAACCGACCAAAGATGACATTCCCACGGTGTGGGTCGACCGAAGCCGCTTGCGTGAAACACTCCGGTATGTGAGATCCGAGATTCCTCGTCCGTTTCCGATGCTCTTCGATTTGAGCGCAACAGATGAACGGCTGCGTCGGAACCATGACGGGCTGCCGATCGGCGCCTTTACCGTCTTTTATCGCCTCTTTTCGTTCGACCGAAATCAATCGCTCCGAATCAAAGTCCCTCTCCGCGATGAACCGCTCTCGCTGCCGTCCGTCATGGATCTTTGGCCAAACGCCGATTGGTACGAGCGCGAAGTGTATGACATGTTCGGCATCCGGTTCGACGGCCATCCGTTTCTCAGACGTATTCTCATGCCTCCCTGGTGGAACGGCCACCCGCTCCGGAAAGACCATCCCGCGCGCGGAACGGAAATGGGCCGGTTTCAACTGCCGCCCGAGAAACTCGCGATGACGCAGGAATCGCTGCGATTCGAGCCCGAGGATTGGGGATTGCGCCGCACCCATCATGACGCGGACTTCGACTATATGTTCATCAACCTCGGCCCGGCCCATACCGGCACGCACGGTGTCTTACGGCTCGTCACACAGCTCGCGGGCGAAGAAATCATCGACATCGTGCCGGATATCGGCTTTCACCACCGGGCCAAAGAGAAAATCGCCGAGCGGCAGACCTGGCATACGTTCATTCCCTATACCGACCGTGTCGACTACTTACAAGGCGCCCTCAACGAAATGCCTTACTGTCTCTCGGTCGAACGACTGGCCGGCATTACGGTCCCCGACCGGGCGCAAGTCATCCGTGTCATGATGTGCGAATTCTACCGCCTCGCCAGCCACCTGGTGTGGTACGGCACTTTCGCGCAGGACGTCGGCGCTCTCTCACCCGTCTTTTACATGTTCAACGATCGCGAGCGGATTCATGCGATCACGGAAGCGATCTGCGGCGGTCGCATGCACCCGAACTGGTTCCGTATCGGCGGCGTCTCCCAGGATCTTCCCGTCGGTTGGGACAAACTGGTCCGGCAGTTCGTGGACTACCTTCCCGGCCGTCTCGATGAATATGAACGTCTGGTAATGGACAATCCGATTTTCAAGCGACGGACCGTCGGCATCGGCGCCTTCACGCTCGAAGACGCCATGGCCTGGGGTGCCACCGGACCGATGTTGCGGGCCTGTGGACTTCCTTGGGATCTGCGCAAAGTTCGCCCCTACTCCGGCTACGATCAGTTCGACTTTGAAGTCCCGGTCGGTTCTCACGGGGATTGTTACGACCGGGCCGTGGTGCACGTGTTGGAGATGCGGCAGTCGTTGCGCATCATTCGCCAATGCCTGGAGCACATGCCTGCCGGCCCCTACAAAGCACTCGATTCTCTTGCCACGCCTCCCCTCAAGGAGCGCACCATGCAGGATATTGAAACGCTCATCCATCACTTCCTGGGAGTGAGTTGGGGGCCGGTGCTTCCGCCGGGCGAAGCGGAAGTCCCGACGGAATCGTCGAAGGGCCAGACCAGCTATTACGTGACCAGCGACGGGTCACCGGTTTCGTACCGGACGAGAATCCGCACCCCGTCGTTCGCGCACATACAGATGGTGCCGTTCATGGCACGCGGCGAACTCTTGTCCGATCTCCTTGCGATATTGGGGAGCGTGGACTTTGTGTTGTCGGATGTGGACCGGTGAAGAAGTGTCGAGTGCTCAGTGCTGAGTGCTGAGCACGACATAAGAGATGTTCTGTAACTCAGGACTGAGCACGTATGTTGTCGGACATCGAACGCCTCGAAATCGAGAAAGCCGTGAAGCACTACCCTGACAAACAAGCGGGTGCCATCGATGCCTTGCTGCTTTTACAGCGACGGCGAGGATGGATCTCGGATGAATCCCTCCTCGATATCGCGCAATTTCTCGGCATGACACGCGAGGATGTGGATGGTGTGGCGACCTTTTACAACCGTATCTTCCGGCAGCCCGTCGGCCGCCACGTCCTCTTCCTCTGCGACAGCATCAGTTGCTGGATCATGGGATGTGAACAGGTACGGAACCAACTGAGCAGCCGCTACGGTGTGGAGATGGGACAGACGACAGGCGATGACCGATTCACGATATTGCCGATCGCCTGCCTCGGACATTGCGAACGGGCGCCGGCAATCATGATCGATGACGATGTCTACGGGAATGTCACGCCGGACAAGATTGAACGCATCGTGGAGAAATATAAATAGACAGGTTGAGGTCGAGGTCAACCTTTAGCGAAATTCCTATTCTCTATCCTCAGCCTTAACCAGAGCCTGATTTCAATATGGAACGTCCTCTCACACAACACATCGCCCGGGACGGCCGGTATCGGGGTCTACAAGAATACGGCAAGACCGGCGGCTATCGCAGCCTCGCGCGCCTTGCCGATGGGCTGTCGCCTCAAGACATCCAGCGGCTGGTGACTGAATCGGGTCTGCGCGGGAGAGGCGGCGCCGGATTTCCAACGGGCAGCAAGTGGAGCTTCGTCCCGATGGGATCCGACGCGCCGAGGCCCAAATACATTGTGGCCAATGCCGATGAGATGGAACCGGGCACCTTCAAGGATCGTGTGCTCATGGAGGGCGACCCACACGGCCTGGTGGAGGGTATGATCCTCGCGGGCTATGCCATACAGGCGGAAATCGGTTTCATCTTTCTGCGCGGCGAGTATCGTCTATCCGCTCAGCGCTTAACGAACGCCATCTCCGAAGCCTATACGGAAGGGCATCTCGGAAGGACGCTTCATGGATCGGACTTTCGCTTCGACCTTCACCTCCATACCAGCGCGGGGCGGTACATCTGCGGAGAGGAAACGGCGTTGCTCAATGCCCTGGAAGGCAAACGCGCGATTCCTCGCGCAAAGCCTCCATATCCTCAGACGGCCGGTCTGTGGGGACAGCCCACCGTCGTTCAGAACGTCGAGACGATGTACAACCTTCCTCACATCGTCAACCATGGGGCTGCTTGGTATCACAATCTGAGTCGAAGCAAGGACGGCGGCACGAAACTCTACGGCATGAGCGGCCGCGTCGCGCATCCCGGGTGCTGGGAACTCCCTCTCGGGACGACGGCGCGCGAGCTGTTGGAACACTATGCCGGCGGCATGTCCAGCGGCTTTAGTTTTCGAGGGCTGCTCCCCGGAGGCGCGTCCACGGCCTTTTTGGTCCAGGAACATCTCGATCTTCCGATGGATTTCTCTTCGATTCCTCCGCAAGTAAGCCGTCTCGGGACCGGCACCATGATCGTGCTTGACGACCGTACCTGTCCCGTCGGATTCGTGCTCAATCTGGAACAGTTCTTTGCCCGCGAGTCCTGCGGCTGGTGCACGCCTTGCCGGGAAGGGCTGCCGTGGGTCGCGCGAATACTCGAATCATTCGAGGAAGGACGAGCCACCAACGATGATCTGACGTTGCTGGAGATGCATGCCGAATTTCTGGGTCCCGGCCGTACGTTCTGCGCCTTGGCGCCGGGCGCGGTCGAGCCCTTGAAATCCGCGTTGAAATACTTTCGAGACGACTTTGTGCGGCATATCCGCATGGGGCAATGCCCCTGGAACATAACGTTGAAGCGACACAAAATCCTGGTCTAGTCCGAGACGAGGAAACGGAGCCAGTGGCAACGATTGTCGTCGATAATCGATCCTATTCGGTGTCTGAGCGCCAGAATCTGCTCGCCGCTTGTCTTGGGGCCGGATTGAATGTGCCGTATTTCTGCTGGCACCCGGCCATGGGATCGGTCGGCGCTTGTCGCCAATGCGCGGTCAAACAGTTCAAGGACGAACAGGATGAACGTGGGCGTCTCGTCATGGCTTGCATGACACCGGCTGCCGACGGGACGCGCATTTCGGTCGAGGATCCCGAGGCCAAGGCCTTCCGAGCCTCCGTCATCGAATGGCTGATGGTGAACCATCCGCACGACTGCCCGGTCTGCGACGAAGGCGGTGAATGCCACCTCCAAGACATGACCGTCATGACGGGTCATGCCTACCGCCGTTACCGATTTCCCAAACGCACCTATCGCAACCAATATCTCGGCCCTTTCATCAAGCACGAGATGAACCGCTGCATCCAATGTTACCGCTGCGTGCGATTCTATCGGGACTATGCCGGCGGACACGATCTCAACGTATTCGGTTCGCGCGATGCCCTCTATTTCGGCCGAGAACGGGATGGAGCGTTGGAGAACGAATTCAGCGGCAACCTCGTCGAGGTCTGCCCGACCGGCGTATTCACCGACAACACGCTGTTCCAGCACTACACGAGGAAATGGGACCTGCAATCGGCCCAATCGATCTGCCCCCATTGCAGCTTGGGGTGCAATACCACACCTGGAGAGCGCTACGGTATTTTGCGCCGAGTGGTCAACCGTTACAATTCTCATGTCAACGGATACTTCATCTGTGACCGTGGCCGGTTCGGATACGACTATGTCAACAGCGACGGCAGAATCAAGCGAGCGCTGGTACGGGCGACGCGCGACCGTATCAGTCCGGCAAGACCTGAGGGAGTGCCTGAAGTTCTTGCCGCCGCCGCCGACCGTTTACGACGAGCACGCGGGGTTATCGGGATCGGCTCCCCCCGCGCATCGTTGGAAGCCAATGAAGCCCTTCGTTCGCTCGTCGGCCCCGACCGGTTTTTCCTCGGCATCGGCGACCTTGAGCACCGGCTCCTCTCGACGATCCTGACCATCCTGCGAACCGGTCCGGTGCCGTCCGCTTCCATACAGGAAGCGGAAGAGTCGGACGCCGTCCTCGTGCTCGGCGAAGACCTGTTGAACAGCGCGCCACGTTTGGCGCTCGCCCTCCTGCAAGCGGTTCGGCAACAGCCGATGAAGCGAGCGGATGAACTGAAGATACCCCGGTGGGATGATGCCGCGGTGCGCAATGTCGTGCAAGGTAGACGAGGGCCGCTATTCTTGACCGGCTTTCGACGTACCTGGTTCCACGATTATGCGACGGACAATTATTTCGCCGCACCGGACGATATCGCTCGACTGGGGTTCTCCATCGCTCAGTCGATCGATGGAACCGCTCCGTCTATCCCGGACCTCTCGAAGGAAGAAGGCGAGAGGGCTCATCGCATCGCGGAAGCCTTACGGCTGGCCGAACGGCCGTTGATAATTGCCGGCACAGGAAGCGGTTCGGACTCCACGATCGAAGCCGCCGC
>NZ_JBLYIG010000259.1:0-2711 GCF_049222245.1 Nitrospira sp. BLG_2
TGACCTCGTGCGGGTGGATGCCGATGGAGGCGTACACGAAGGGAAATCGATCGGCGAGGGCGACGGCTGCTTGGCTGGTCGCCAGATCGCAACCGATGGTGACGAATGCCTCAACTCCCCCTTCCCGCGCGCGAGCGATGACGGTCTCCCTATCGTCGTCATAGCGAGCATCGTCGAGGTGCGTGTGCGTGTCGATCAACATCGGGGGCACATCCTACCATGCAGTGATGGCAAATTCGCTACATCTTCTCTGTGCCGACTTGTGCAAAGCGAGAATTGCTTCCAGGTTAATCGAAGCTGGGTAGCTGTTTGTCAAACAATAACCCAACTTCACGTTATGGCGGAAGCCTCCCCATTAGCTTTCCATGAATCTACCGTGTTTATTGCATTGCGGCAGTCGCCGATCAATGTGGGCTCTATTAGGTGAGGATCGATCGGGCTCGAACGTCTATGGGCTAATAGACTGGAGGTGAAGGCCCCGGCCATGGGGTTTGTGACCTTGTCTGCGAAGCGATGGTTAAAGTAGCAGGTCCCGACGCTAACTGCCATCGCGTTAGACAGGCCGCCGGGACAAGCCGGTTATTGATAGATTTTTCGAGGCCGGTGTTCTTGACGAACAGAGCCCACGGCATCGCCTTCGATGCTCGTGGGTTTTTTATTTCCCCCTCATGATGCTTACATGCGCACAGATTGAGAGACTGTTCCATCAATACCGCGACGAACTGATGCGGCGCCTTCGGAGTATGGTGAGCTGTCGCGATACGGCGGCAGATCTCATGCAAGAAACCTTTATACGACTCCTACGTGTCGTCGAGACCCAATCGGTCGAGCATCCGCGCGCGCTGCTCCATCGAACCGCTACCAATTTGGCGATCGATTATCTGCGGACCCAACGAAACGCCTTGAACGTACCGGAGCAGCTGGAGGCATCCGACAAAGACCGACATACAGGCGAGGCAGGATTGGGACACGTGCAAAACGGAAGTGCTTTCCGGAGCGGAACATGAGAAAGCCACCATGGCCGGCGGCATCAATCTCAGTGGTTGCATGCGCTCGAAGGGCTATCGCTATGTCGAGGAATGATCCCTCATGCCTTCACCGTTTAGAGGTGGCCTTTCGCGCGTCGATTGAAGAGAACCTATTGATCGGCTCGCTGCGGATCCCATCCACCGACGAAAAAGTGGCGTGCTAGTGTGGAGATTCGGCCTTAGTATGGGCGCCGACGACTTGACCGTTCCTGGTGATCGAAGCGTGAATTATTTCACGTGCCTGGAGGGCGGCGCTTTCTCGCTCCAGTTTGCCTTCACGAACCTCATTGGCCAACGCTGTGATTCGGTTGTGGAGCTTTCCCGATGAACTCTCTCGCTGGACGGCTAAGGTGCCTGGCTTCGCATGCAGCTGATTCCAGATCTCGCGCACCTCAGCCCAAAAGGCCTGTGTCTCGTTCCAGTATGTGTCGGCTATCTGTATGTCGAACTTTTCCGAGACGCGGTATCCATTCACACCGATCTCTCGGGCAAGCTGTTGCGGACGTCCCCCCAGGATAAGCTTGGTGCTGTCCTGCTCGTGCACCCATCCCTGCGGCGTGAGCGCATGACGGTTCACTGAGACCAACACATCATAGTCGTTGCGCTTGGTCGCTTCCCGCCTGGGCAAGGGGCGCCATGTCGGCGGTGGGGTCCAGGTCGAGACACCGTTGTTGTGGGTCCACTCCGCGACGGCGGCATAGCGCGGGCTGTCATCGACCTCGAAGACGGATTGAGCCCATTTCCCGCGGCGTTCTGTCTCGTCGACTTCGCGGGTTCGCCACGTCTGGTGGCCGAGATACTCGAAGACCGTTTCCGGTTCGTATCGCCAATCCTGCCGCCAATGTTTGACCGGCATGGCATCATCCCAGACCCCTTTGACGACGAGAATATGTTGGAGACTGATCACGTCGCCGTCGTCACGGATGATCCTCACGGTTTCATACCCGTCCGTTTCATAAGGTTCTTTGAGCCGATATCCATCGACAAACGAAACCGTCTCGCGAAAACTGAATGTGACATGATAGTTGCCCGCCATCGCCAGGATGGATTTGCGATCGCGCTGAAACCGTTCATCGTCCGCTCGTCCCGTCGCATCCGCTGCTGCCATGGCAGGCCAGCACAGCATGAGGACGATGGCAGCCTGGGTCAGGCGCCATCGAACGCCGGCCGCATCACTCAATCGATGGTGTCGCGTCTCGTGTGTGTTCGTCATTGCGCGCTCCGTTTATCAGATGTGTCGTTCTATTATCATCGATGCTCCCGGTTGGCCATGTCAACAGACCGAGCCGCTTTGACGGCTATAGGTGGCGAGTGGCGCATGCTCCGTGCGAATCGTTTGCTGTGCGTGATGCCTTATTGTGACTGGATTTCTCGCTGTCTGTCCCTGTAGAGTGGTACGACACTAGGCACGGTTTTCACGTCGGACGGGGTGTGTGCTCGCCGAAGTGTTGAAACGCTGCCTCCACCATGATCTGCCAGTTGAGTGACATCATTCGAGTCGCTCGTGTGCGTGGTGCCACAGATCGACCGCGGACTCTATCGCTGTGACTTCTCCAATGGAGCACCACGATGACGAGTTGATTCTTATAGTACCGCATGGCTTGTCGTCACGCCGCCCCTCCGTTTTGAAGCCATGGAGAGGGATTGACAGAACGAAACGCCATGATGTACTGATATCACTTA
>NZ_JBLYIG010000260.1:0-6414 GCF_049222245.1 Nitrospira sp. BLG_2
GAGAAAATATCGAGAAACCCCAGCAGAGATCCGCCCTGTTTCTGCAGAAACTCGGAAAGAGCTTCACCATTGATACCAGGAGTCGGGATGTGAGACCCGATCCGATACACCACAAGCATTCCGAGCGTGAAGAGAACACGAGTACGCAGCTCGGGAATCTTGAAAATATTCTGAAAACTGGTCAGGAGCCGTTCAAGCACCGCCGATTACCTCGACTCGCCCTCCGGCCGCTAGGATTTTTGCTTCAGCCGATTTACTGAACTTATGTGCCTGAACAACGAGTGGTTTCTGCAACTCACCATTGCCGAGAATTTTAATCGGTAACTTTTTTCGCTTCACCAGTCCAGCATCAACCATGGCTTGCGGAGTGACCGGCTCGTTGCCGACCCATCGTTCCAAACTCTTAATGTTGACGACGCTATATTCTTTCCGGAACGGGTTCGTAAACCCGAACTTTGGCAGCCGACGCACCAACGGCATCTGTCCGCCCTCAAAGCCTGGGCGCTTGCCGCCTCCTGATCGAGCCAACAGTCCCTTATGACCTTTGGTGGCGGTTTTCCCGTGACCGGACCCAGGTCCCCGTCCTATACGTTTGCGTCGCTTTTTTGCTCCTCGTGCGGGAGCTAAATCATGAAGGTTCATGGCTTCCCAACTTCCAGCAGGTAGCCGACTTTATCAATCATTCCTCGCACCTGAGGCGTGTCAGGGTGGATAACCGTCTGTCGAATGCGCCGGAGGCCAAGACCACGCAATACAAGGCGATGTCGTTCAGGTGTTCCAATGGGACTACGCCGCAATGTTACGCGTACACTCTGAACCCCAGGCTCTTGAGTTCTAGATGTCTTTATTGAGCCCATCAAATCGTAACCCTTTCTCGCTCTTCGGCGACTGCTTGGCGGCGAAAGCGAAGAACATCGTCCAAATTTCTCAGTTGGGTAAGCCCGTCCAGCGTTGCACGCACTGTATTGAAGGGGTTCCCACGTCCCAATGTTTTGGCGATGACGTTATGCGCACCAACTAGTTCAACTACAGCACGAACCGCTCCCCCTGCAATGATTCCGGTCCCGTCGACAGCCGGCTTAAGTAGCACGTGCTCTGCCCCGAACCGACCATGCACCTCATGCGGGATGGTTCCGCCCTTCAACGGGACGTGAACGAGGTGTTTCTTGGCTTGTTCGACGGCCTTTGAAATCGCAACGGGGACTTCGGCGGCTTTCCCCTTACCCATCCCAACCCACCCATGACCATCACCGACAACAACAAGCGCGCAGAAGTTGAACCGCTTTCCACCTTTCACGACTTTGGCGACTCGATTGATAAATACAACTTTATCCTTCAGGTTTAATTCATCCGGATTGACTCGCACGCTCTTACCCCTCAGTCCTAGGTTCAGTTACAGATCATAGGAGATCACACGTCCTGGCTCGCCTCATACCTAAAATTGGAGTCCCCCTTCACGCGATGCATCCGCCAGCGCCTTGATTCGGCCGTGGTACCTCCGGCCTCCTCGATCAAAAACCACCGTGCTCACCCTGACAGTCTTGGCACGATCGGCGATCAATTTCCCTACCGCCTTGGCCGCTTCAATTCCACCGGTCGACTTGAGAGACTTACGCAATGATTTATCGAGTGATGACGCGGTCGCCAGAGTAGTACCTTGAATATCATCGATAATCTGCGCATAAATATGGGCCGCACTCCTAAATACGTTTAAGCGAGGCCGTTCTGCCGTTCCCGTAATCACACGCCTCACTCGCCGGCGTCTTCGATCAAGCTGTCTAACTTTGTCTGCAGCATTCATGGCCAGTTCCTATTTCCCCGTCTTGCCCTCTTTCTTGCGCAATATCTCGCCGGCGTGACGAACACCTTTTTGCTTATAGACATCCGGCGGCTTAATGGCACGCAGATCAGCTGCCACCTGACCCACCAAACGTTTGTCAATTCCCTTAATGTTGATGAGCGTCTGCTTGTCCACTTTCACATCAATACCCGTCGGTACCTCATAGATTACTGGATTGATATAGCCCACATTGAAGCTTAATGTTCGACCCTGAATTTGGGTCTTGTAGCCCACCCCAGTGATTTCAAGAGAACGCTCGTACCCCTTAGTCACTCCGTAAATCATGTTGCTCAGTTCCGCACGTGTCAGCCCGTGCAATGCTCTCAACTTACGATCGTCACTCGAACGGCCAACAACGACTTGTCCATTATTGACGGCAACATCTACCCCGTGCACGAGCGACCAATCCAGCTTGCCCAATGGACCTTTGACAGACACGGTTGATCCGGCAACTTTGACTTCCACTCCACCGGGAATTGCAATCGGCTTTTTTCCAATGCGGGACATGGTCTGTTATATCCTTCACTCAAGATCGAAATCACTCATCCGCTTACCATACAGAGCAGAGAATCTCACCCCCAACACGACTCTTACGGGACTCGTGGTCGGTCATGATACCTTTTGATGTAGAGAGGATGGACACACCGATCCCATTGCGGACTTTCTTAATGTCCTGACTGCCGACATAGACTCGCCGACCCGGCTTGCTGACACGCTCCAACCCGGTGATCATAGGCTGTCCATCTCCCACGTATCGAAGACGCACAGTAAGAATGGGATGCCCGTCCCGAACTCCATCCTCGATTGCCTCGACATAGCCTTCCTTCCTCAAAATCTCCAAAATGGCACGCTTCAGCTTTGAGGTAGGAACCATGACTGTCTCAAAACGGCGTTGAGCACCATTTTTCAAACGAACAAGAAGATCGCCGATTGGATCAGTAACCATGCTCTATCTTTCTATCCTCCATCATTCATTGGCGGCCAGCGGCGTGAGAACACCCGCTACCAGCTCGATTTTCGCACTCCGGGAATCTCTCCACGCAGACTCATCACCCGAAAACAAATTCGGCACATCCGAAACCGACTGAGATATCCACGAACTCGACCGCAGACCCCGCAGCGATGGTAGTCCCGCGTGGAGAACTTCTGCTTCGTTGCTGCCTTATTTCTCAGTGCCAATCGTGACACACGCACTCCTTCCGTTCAAACAGACGCCGTTGATTCATGTCGCTCTCACGTACGAAACGGCATACCCAGATGCTTCAACAGAGCTTTCCCTTCGTCATTCGTCCTGGCTGTAGTGACAACCGTAATGTCCATCCCATGGATAGAAGCCACTTCATCGTACTTGATTTCAGGGAAGATAAGCTGCTCTTTTAAGCCGAGAGTGTAATTTCCACGGCCATCAAAGGCCTTGGGAGAAATGCCGCGGAAGTCCCGTATCCGAGGAAGTGCCAACGTCACCAGTCGATCAAAAAATTCATACATCCGACGACTACGGAGTGTCACCTTAGCCCCGATGGGCAATCCCTGTCTGAGCTTGAATCCGGCGATTGCTTTTTTGGCTCGAGTCACGACCGGCTTTTGCCCGGTGATCATTCCCAATTCTGCCACCGCACTCTCCAAGAGCTTCACATTCTGAATCGCCTCACCCATGCCGACGTTCAACACCACACGCTCAAGCTTGGGGACCTGCATCACATTCTTGTACCCAAACTCCTTCATCAGCGCCGGGATTACTTGCTGCTCATACATGTCGCGAAGCCGCGGTCGGAACTTGGACTCCTCGCTTCCCTGGTCCAACTGCGGGGCCAGCTCTTTCTTCGAGGACTTTCGCTCAGTCGGTTTGTTGGATCGGTTTTTTGGTTCCTTGGCCATTACGTACCCTATTCCACAGCCTCATTGGATTTCTTGCTGAAGCGCACTCGTCTCCCGTCTTCCAAAGCCCGAATCCCTATCCGGGTAGGCTTCTGTGTGATTGGGCAGAGAAACATAACATTGGAAATCTGAAGAGGTGCCTCTCGCTCAAGTATGCCTCCCTGCTTGGCCTTTTGATTCGGCTTTGTGTGTCGTTTGATGACATTCAGCTTCTCTACAACCACCTTTCCGGCACGCAGGTCGATCGACAGAACCTTCCCGGTCTTGCCTCGCTCACGACCAGAAACCACGACGACCGTATCCCCTTTTCGGATTCTGCTTTTTCGGAGTGGTTCCACGATGCTCCTCGTTGTTCTGCCCTACAAAACTTCAGGTGCCAGAGAAATGATCTTCATGAATTTCTTCCAGCGGAGCTCGCGGGCAACGGGACCGAATATACGCGTCCCAATCGGCTCCCCCTCTTTATTGATTAAGACGCATGCGTTTCGGTCAAACTTAATATAGGACCCGTCTTCCCGGCGAACCTCTTTCGTCGTTCGGACAATAACGGCCCGACTTACATCACCCTTCTTCACGCTGGCTTGAGGAATCGCTTCCTTGACGGCCACTACCACCACATCTCCGAGCGACGCATAGCGTCGTCTCGTCCCGCCGAAAACATGAAAACACATGGCCTGTTTCGCTCCCGAATTATCGGCCACATCCATATATGTATAGTTCTGAATCATCGCTCTATTCCTACACGTCCTACAGGCAACAAAAAACGGAGGACCACAAGAAATACCGCTACTTACTTTTCGGGTTGACCTTTTTCCATGACTTGGACAACGCGCCAGTTCTTTTCTTTGCTCAGAGGCCTAGTCTGCACGAGCTTGACCCGGTCTCCCACTTTACACATGCCACTTTCATCGTGAGCTTTCAGTCTTGTCATCCGCTTCAGAACCTTCTTATAGATCGGATGAATAACCGACCTCGAAACCACGACGACGACCGTCTTTTGCATCTTGTTGCCGATGACGTCACCATACCAATGTCGACGCTTTACCACCTCAGCCATACGACCTCTACCTTTTAGTCTCCTCCGCACGGCTCTTCACCTGCTGGAGAACAGTTTTAACCCGAGCAATATCTCGCTTAGTCTTCCGGATTTGCATGGGATTCTCGAGTCGCCCAGAGCCGAACTGAAAGCGTAAATTAAACAGTTCTTGCACGAGCTGCCTTTCTCTGTCCATAAGCTCATCCGCCCCTAGCTGCTGAAGCTCCTTGACATCCAACGCCATATCCCCGCACCTCTTTAGATCTTCAAGAACTTACCCAAACTCTCCGCGAACCACTAGTTTCGTTGAAATCGGCAACTTGTGCGAAGCAAGACGAAACGCCTCTCGAGCAATCTCCGGGGTGACGCCGTCCATCTCATAAAGAATCCGACCAGGTTTCACGACAGCAACCCAATACTCAGGATTTCCCTTTCCCTTCCCCATTCGAGTTTCTGCCGGTTTTTTAGTGATCGGCTTGTCTGGGAAAATGCGAGTCCACACCTGCCCTCCACGTTTCACGTACCGAGTAATAGCAATACGCGCAGCCTCAATTTGTCGACTGGTCACCCATCCTGGCTCCAATGCCTTCAAACCAAACTCCCCTAGAGTAATCTGACCCCCGCGATAGGCCTTACCCGTCATCCGCCCTTTCTGCATTTTTCTGAATTTGACTTTTTTAGGCGCTAACACAGCTTGATCTCCTCACCCAAACCGTCGATCTAAAGATGATTCAGCCTTAATAGGCTGAACGGGAAGAAGCTCTCCTTTATAGATCCAGGTCTTCACCCCGATCTGCCCCATGGTCGTGTGTGCTTCGGCGAACCCATAATCTATTTCGGCCCGAAGCGTATGCAGCGGCACACGCCCTTCTCGATACCACTCCGTCCTGGCGATCTCGGCGCCTCCCAAGCGACCAGCTACCATGATCTTGATACCCTGAGCACCAAGCCTTAGGGCAGATTGAACGCTCCGCTTCATGGCTCTTCGAAAGGCCACCCGCTTTTCGAGCTGAGTTGCGACATTTTCGCTAACCAGCTGTGCGTCAAGCTCAGGCTTCTTAATTTCCTTGACCGTAATGTAGACCTGCCCCCCGTACTGTTTTTCAAGATCCGCCTTTAACTTATCGACTTCAGCTCCCTTTCGCCCGATAATGATGCCGGGGCGAGCCGTATGAATGATCACCCTGGTTTGATCGCCGGAACGTTCAATTTCAACCTTCGATACGCCGGCATGATACAAACGCGCCTTGACCATTTTTCTAATCTTGACATCCTGGTGGAGCAGCTTGGCGTAATCTTTTCCGGCATACCAGCGAGAACTCCAGGTATAGTTGTAGCCCAGCCGATAGCCTATTGGATTTGTTTTTTGACCCATGCGTTGTGTGCCTCAATCTAAGAGAACTAAGCTATTTCCTCTTGCCCTGAGCTGACGGTGCCGCCACGACGACAGTAATGTGGCTCGTGCGCTTTTGAATTGCATTCGCCCGCCCCATCGATCTTGCGCGCACGCGTTTATATGTCGGACCGCAATCGACAAAGGCCTTGGAGATAACCATCGATTCGCCATCCCCCATTTCCTTCTGCTCGGCATTTGCCACAGCGGAACGAACGATTTTTTCAACCACCCGCGCAGCATGGCGAGGGGTGTGCTTCAGAATAG
>NZ_JBLYIG010000261.1:0-6962 GCF_049222245.1 Nitrospira sp. BLG_2
AATCTCCTTCTAATTAGTGGCAAAGTATAACAAAATGCATTAACTTGCACAAACAAAGACCGCTCTTTCCCTTGTTTTCTTTTCGGAACCCTGCCGAGCCGGCTCTCAACCTCCTGGAAGCGATGCAAAGGAGGTCGGTCCTGGGCTCCCGTCGCTTTCAGACACTTGACGTAAAGTGAACTTGCCGGCTCTTGCCTTCCGTCCGGTCCACAAGTACACTTCTGGTTCACAGAAGAAGAGGATTGACATGATCAAGACAATGCGCGACGCGGCTCACAACTATCCCTGGTTGCTCAAATCCATCATGGGGCTCTTAGCTGTCGCCTTCGTGATTACGATGGGATGGTGGGGATTCGGAGAACAAGCAGGCGGACCCGTCGCCAAGGTCGGAGAGCAATCTGTCTCACTCGACGAATTTAAGCGCACCTACGAAAACATGCGCCGCATTTACAAAGAAAATGTTAAGACCGATTTTAAAGAGGAAGAGTTCAAGGAATTCGTCGTCGGACAACTCGTCGATAGTCGTGTCTGGATCATCGCGGCTGAGGAAATGGGCGTGAGGGTTTCCGATGCCGATTTGCGCGAACTGATCATGCAGACTCCGGCCTTTCAGAAGAACGGAGCCTTCGACCCTGAGCTCTACCGACGCATTCTGGCAGCCAATCATCTCACCCCGGCGTCGTTTGAATCGATCCAGCACCAGGAAGTCCTGGCTAATAAAGCTCGAATGATTGTGCGAGACTCCGTTGCCTTGACCCCGGCGGAGATTGCCGAAGGTCAGTCCCTCATGACCAGGCCGCAAGATTCAGACCCTGCCAAGGCGGCAGATGCCAAACAGCGGGTGCTGGATGACATGCTGTTGCAGAAGCAACAACGGGCCCTCGTGTCATTCCAACAGTCCATGAAGGCCAAGCTGCCGATCACCATCCGCAGAGAATTGCTGTAAAGTCACACTTCGTCTTTGTTGAGCCATGCCGGATCAGCAAGCAGCTAGATAATCAACATGGCGTCGCCGTAGCTGTAGAAGCGGTAACGCTCTTTGACCGCGTCTTCGTACACGGCCCGCATCCGTTCGATCCCGGCAAAGGCGGAGACCAGCATCAATAATGTAGTCCGCGGTAGGTGAAAGTTCGTCATGAGGGCATCGACGACCTTGAACTGGAACCCGGGCGTCATGAAAAGTCGACTTTCTCCGGACATGGGAACCATCTCTCCCTTCTCTTTCATGACGGTTTCAAGCGCACGGACAACCGTGGTGCCGACGGCCGTTACCCGGCCACCGGCCCGTTTCGTCTGCACGATCGCCCTGGCAGTGCCTTCGCTCACAGTGAACGCCTCGGCTCCCATTTGGTGATCCTCAATCTGTTCGGTTTTCACGGGCCTGAACGTGCCGGGACCGACATGGAGGGTCCCGGCCGCAATTTTGATGCCCGACACGTTCAGCCGCTGAAACAGTTCCTCCGTAAAGTGAAGCCCGGCAGTCGGTGAGGCAACCGCGCCCTCATGCTTGGCAAAGACCGTCTGATACCACTGATGATCTTCTACAGTCGGCGCTCGCTTGATGTACGGAGGCAGCGGCATGACTCCTCGTGCTTCAAATAATCGTGTGACAGGCGCCGGACTATCCATCGCCACCTCAGTGCCTGTCGTATCCCGCTTTACGATGGTCGCGCGCGTCTGCTGATCAAACTCGATGACCTCGCCGATATGGAAGGTGCCTTTGACCATGATCTCCCATCGTCCTTCACCCATATTTCTTACGAACAATACCTCGACCGGTGTTCCTGTCCGTCTTTTGATTCCGGGCACCCGTGCAGCCAGGACCTTCGTGTCATTTACGATCAGCAAATCACCCGGCTTGAGCATGGACGGGAGATCCGTGACACGGCGATGCGCAAATCTATCGGTTTGGCGATCGAGGAACAGCAACCGGGCGTGATCACGAGGGTGAACCGGCTGCAACGCGACCAGGGAAGGGTCGAAGGAGAAGTCGAACTCGGAGAGTTGCATCAGGAAGAAGGGGCCGAAGGAACAGGAGGTGCCTGAGTCAATGACGCATCCCGAAGCTCCGTCCCAGGATAGTAGTAGCCAAGAATGCTCGAAAACGAATAGCCTAACTCTGCCAGCTCTTTCGCACCCCACTGGCAAAGACCGACCGCGTGACCGGCGCCGTAGCCGGAGATGATGACCTCCTGCCCGAACGACTCAACAGCAAATTGCGTACTGGGTATCACCGCGTACCCCACCGCTTTACGCAGGTCTTCGCCCCGTATTGTCAACTCCCCGCTCGAGTGCACAATCCGCAGTGTCGCCACTCGCCCGGCGCGACTATAAGCAAGCGGCGTGATGGCCGAGATTGTTCCCACGGCAAATCCTTGTTGGCGCAAATTCTTCTCCAAGGTGCCGATTTTCCATGAAACCTTCCACTGATAATACGGAGACTCGATGTCGAATGGGCATTCCACGCCCTTCAAATACGGGAGATCCTTCGACCACACAACCATGGCATCCTCCGTGATCCCTGCAGCGGTGGAAGAAAACGCGGCATAGATCGGAGCGCCTTGGTACGTCATAACCAGTCCTCTGGTGGATTCCACCGCTTCCACCACCCGTGCGTCGATACCTTGGCGGCCGCGATACACCTGATCTTGAATCCCCGCCACGACATCGTAGTCCCGCGTGGAGCTGAGCATGTGCTGATACAACGCATATGTGCGAGTAGCGACTGCCTGAACCTTCAGCATCTCAGGGTGCCAAGCCGGGTTCACTTCCGCCGGCACCACACCCTTGACATACTCCTCCAAATCGACATGATTGACGAGAAGCAGTCCCTTTCCTCGCCGAACGAGCTGGATCAACCCACTGATTTGCAGCGCGCCTTTGTCATCGCTTGCAAAAAGCGCTGTTCTCTTGCCGTTCCCGTTCAGCCAGAGTTTGAGGTCGTGATTTCCCGCCCGCAGCGTCAGTTGATCGCTCACCACCGGTTTACCGTTGAGGATCAGTGCATGGCCACGCACCTTGATTCGTAAGACAGGCCGATAGGACCATGCTTGATTATGTTCGTCAGTCACCCAAATGGTCTGATCGGTATGCACCTCCAACTGCTGGACATCACGGGTCAACAGCACGCGAATTGATTGCGCAGCATGGCTCTCTGGAAGCATGGCCGGGCCAAGGGCAAGGCCCAGTCCGACAGCTCCGGCCAAAAGCCGTGCGGTTATCATCGGCGGAAGAACCATCCTACGAGATAGAATAGCAGACTTAGAATGAGACTGAGGACGATACTTGTCGCGATAGGAAAATAGAAGCTGAAGTTCTCACGTTTGATGGAGATGTCACCAGGAAGTTTGCCGAGCCAACTAAAAACGCTCCCTAATCCGGGAATTCGGTCCACCATGACCATGAAAACCCCGAGCGCAGCAATACCGAGGCCTATTCCGATCAGAACCTTGCCGAAGGTCCATTCCGGCATCAACGTTCATCCCATGAGCGGAGTACCCAACAGTCCCGTGATATGGCGCACAGCCCTAGCCGTTCACCAGGCATTCTGCGATTTGAATAGCGTTCAGTGCCGCTCCTTTGCGGAGATTGTCGGAGACAACCCAGAGGTTGAGACCATTCGCGATCGATTCATCCTCCCGCACACGGCCGACGTAGACCTCATCTTTCCCGGTCGCATCGAGCGGCATCGGGTACAGCTTCTTTACCGGATCGTCGTAGACAATTACGCCGGGCATGGCCGCCAGCGCGGCACGCGCCTCGTTTGCCTTCAGGGGACGCTCTAATTCAACGTTAATCGCCTCGGAATGACAGCGCAACACGGGCACTCGTACCGTTGTCGCCGTTACCCGAATTCCGGGCATACCGAGTATCTTTCGAGTCTCTCTCTCGATCTTGACTTCCTCCGAACAGTTCCCTCCCTCGTTGAACGAGCCGATGTGCGGCAACAGATTGAAGGCGATCTGGTAGGGATAGACCTTGGTCGTGACGTCTCGAAACGCCAACAAATCTTTCGTTTGATCCATTAGCTCATCCATGGCCGCCGCTCCGGTCCCTGACACCGATTGAAAGGTCGTGACGACCACACGCTTCACCCCTACCGCATCGTGAAGCGGCTTGAGCGCCATGACCAACGGCGTGGTCGTACAGTTGGGAATGGAAACGATTCCTTTAGGCATGGCGCGTAAGGCGGCAACATTCACCTCCGGAACCACCAAAGGAACTTGATCGTCCATGCGGAATACGGCACTATCGTCGATCACGGCAATACCGGCCGCTCCCAGTCGTTGACCATAATCTTTGCTGATGGCATCCGTCGCAGAAATAAACGCCAGATCGACGCCCTCGAACGACGAAGATTCCGTCAACTCTTCAACCTCCCACTCCTTGTCTTGGCACGTCATCACCCCACCGGCAGATCGTTTTGACGCGAAGAGCCGGAGGCCCGCCAGCGGGAATTTCCTCTCTTCCAAGATTTCAAGCGTTTCCTTTCCGACCGCGCCGGTCGCGCCAAGAATCGCCACCATGTACCCTGGTTTCTGCTTGATCATGAAGCGCTTACTCCAATGCCAATACGCGAATTCGATGATTGAAGGTGTCGGCCACCAGCAGCGTTCCGTCGCGATCGACAACGATACCGAATGGGTAACACAAACTTGCTTCTCGTGCGAGGCCTCCATCGCCGGAATAGGATGGAACTCCTTGCCCCGCCACGCAAAACGCCGCTCCGGATGCCCCATCCCACTGCCGGATGAGGTGATTGTCTGAATCGGTCAGAAAAAGACGTTCCTCATGATCAACTGCAATTCCTGTCGGTCGCGAAAGGCTGGGCGAGGGGATATCCGACGACTCATACCGATAGAGTTCGCCGTCACCGGCCGCCGTGGTCATCAACCCTGACGAAAGCTCAAGGCATCGGACTCGGCCATTGAACGTGTCGGCAATATATAGCCGGTTGCCCACCAAAGCCAATCCGCTCGGACCGGCAAGGGTCGTGTCAATAGCCAGCTTCCCTTCTCCGTCGTACGCCGCAATTCCTGTTCCCGCAACTCTTTGAATCACACCTGTCTTGAGATCTACCATCCGTACGCAATGATTGCTTTGATCGGCGATATAGAGTTGCCTTCCTCTGTCGTCAATTGCCAGCGCCGCCGGTTCATTGAGCGCAGCCTGATGTGCCGGGCCGCCATCACCCGAGAATCGAGCCTGACCAGTTCCGGCCAGCGTTGATATGATGCCCGTTTCCGAATCGACCATCCGTATGCGATGGTTCATCGTATCGGCGATATATAAATTCCCGTCCCGGTCAACAGCAACTGCCGTAGGGAAGTTCAGCTGCGCCTGCACTGCCGTCCCGCCGTCTCCGCCATACCGCTTGATAGACGCGGCTTGTTGATTCGTCCAATACCGGACAGTCCCACTCAAATCGGCTTGCTGAGTAAACTTCGCCGAACCGGTTTCGCCCGCGCCATCGGCCAAAGGGTCTTCATGAGTGCGCAGGACTGGTGAGTCCCGCTCCACGGCCGAACCCATGTGTTCATCCCTTGACATGCCGGCTACTGTTGAGATGACACCGGTCGCGCGATCGACTTTGCGAACGACATGATTTTCGGAATCAGCCACATAGACATTGCCATGGCAATCGATCGTCACGCCCTTCGGCTCATTCAAACGGGCCTGTATTGAAGGTCCGCCGTCTCCCGTATAACCGGACTCGCCGTTGCCGACGAGTGTTTTGATTATCCTTGCGGAAAGAAGGGTTGCCATAATTCTGAACCGTGACTAATTCAAGTTTCGGACAATTGCCTCACCCATCTCCACAGTGCCGACGATCTTCGCTCCCGGACTCTGAATATCTTTGGTCCGATATCCAAGGTCGAGTGTTTTCATGATGGCCTGTTCGACAGCTTCCGCTTCCTTATCAAGTTGAAAGGCATATGACAGCATCATGGCGGCTGATGAGATCGTCGCAATCGGATTGGCGATATTTTTCCCGGCAATATCCGGAGCGCTCCCATGAATCGGCTCAAAGAGGCCGATCTTGGCCCCGATACTCGCCGACGGCAACATACCGATCGATCCGGTCAGCATCGCCGCTTCATCGCTCAGAATGTCTCCGAATATGTTGTTGCAGAGCAGTACGTCGAATTGTCGCGGGTTCCGCACCAGCTGCATCGCCGCATTATCCACGTAGATATGCCCCAGTTCGACATCCGGGTAGGAGGAGTGGACATCAATGACCACTTTTCGCCAAAGTTCGGACGATTCCAACACATTCGCTTTATCGACCGAGGTGACTTTCTTGTGCCTTTTCCGTGCCGCCTCGAAGGCAACCTTGGCGATCCGCCGGACTTCTTCCGTCGAATAGACTTCCGTATTGATCCCTCGCTCTTCACCATTGGGCAACTTTTCGATTCCCTTCGGTTTTCCGAAATAGATGCCTCCGGTGAGCTCGCGGATCACGAGGATGTCGATTCCCTCGACAACCTCACGCTTCAACGTGGACGCCTCCACCAGATTCGAATAGAGCTTGGCCGGCCTCAAATTGGCATAAAGCCCCAAAGCTTCCCGGATTCCGAGCAGTGCGCGCTCCGGCCGCAGACTGTACTCCAAGCTTTCCCAGCGGGGTCCCCCGACGGCGCCCAGCAAGACGGCATCGCTTTGCTTGGCTAGCGCCAATGTGTCTTTTGGAAGCGGCACACCCACTTTATCGATCGCCTGCCCGCCGATATCGGCTGTGACAAATTCGAATGAGTGCCCGTACTTCTCGGCAACAGCCTTTAGGACCTTTATGGCTTCGGGAATGATCTCGCGCCCGACTCCATCACCGGGCAGCACTGCAATCTTGGCCTTCACTATTGCTCCTTTCGATGATTCCATCGGCCCATGGCTTATTCCAGTATCGTTTCATCTTCAAGCCGCCAGGCCGGATCGACGAGACACAGGAATTCGACATCGGTCTC
>NZ_JBLYIG010000262.1:0-4880 GCF_049222245.1 Nitrospira sp. BLG_2
GATCTCAGGGTGGTTCATTGCGCCGACCTCGCCTGCGCCTCCTCCACGCTGACGACCGTTCAGAGCCAGGGCAATGTCGGCCAATACAGTTCTGTGGTCATCGGCTCGGATGGGCTTCCTCTCATCAGTTACTATGGCGCAACGAATGGGGATCTGCGGGTAGCGCATTGTACCGATGCCGCTTGCACCACCGCGACCGCATTGACATTAGACCAGGGGGGTCACGTCGGTCAGTTTACCTCGATAACGATCGGGACCGATGGCCTGGGCCTCATCAGCTATTACGATGCCGCAAACGGCGATTTGAAAACGGCTCATTGTGACGATGTCGCGTGTGCCTCGGCTAAGATCACGACCCTGATCAATGAGGGTGACGTCGGTCGATTCACCGCGATCACTGTGGGCGCCGATGGACTGGCGCTCATCAGTTACTATGACGCCACGAACGGAGATCTGAAAGTCGCCCACTGCGTTGATGTTGCCTGTGGGTCCGCGAGAGAAAGCACGTTGGACAGTACGGGCAATGTCGGCCAGCATGGTTCTGTGACGATCGGGTCCGACGGATTGGCGCTGATCAGCTACTACGATGCCGAAAAGGGCGATCTGAAAGTGGCTCATTGCAGCGACCTTGAGTGCAGCTCTGCCAGGGTGAATATTCTTCAGAGCAAGGACGACGTCGGCCGATTCACTTCGATTGCCATCGGGCCGGACGGCCGCGGCCTGATCAGCTATTACGATGCGACGAACGGAGACTTACGAGTCGCTCACTGCGGCGATGTTGAGTGTCACTCGGCGACCCATACTGCCGTTCAAGGAGAGGACGACGTCGGTCAGTTCACGACCATTACCATCGGGGTGGACGGCCGCGCCTTGATCAGTTACTACGATGTGACGAATGGGGATTTGAAAGTGGCGCATTGCTCCAACAGTTTCTGCGTTCCCTATCACCGGCGTTGACAGGGATCCTTTCCAATCGACTCTGCTTGGGCGACGCTTCTGTCTATGACGAGCGAAGATTTCGGATCACCCCCAAAGTTGTGTCGATTTCCTGTCGGGAGTTGAGGAGGCTCGGTGCCAGCCTGGCATACTGAGTTGCGTAGGGTGTCACGCTGCCGACGATCTTACGCTGCCGCAGTGTGTCGACCACCGTACGAGGCTCCATGCCGGCCACTTCGAAGCAGACGATCCCGGCAGAAAGATCCTGTGATACCGGTGTGTGGAGGGTGACGTGGGACATGGCCGCCAAGCCTTGCTTCAGGTGCTGATTCAATTCATAGATACGCTGTGTCACCTTGGATTTTCCGATGGCCTGATGAAACCCGAAGGCTTCATCTAGCGCCCACCGATGTTCGAACGAATGGAACCCGCCGGGGGTCATATGGATCGAGGGAGGGAGATCACTCGCAGAACGGTTCTCCATCCACAAGTCATACGCTTGCGTATTGAAGGTTGGAATAATGGCCTGGGCGATCGGCCAGGCCTTCGGGTGGCCCCAAACAAGACCGGTTCCCCGCGGACCGAACATCCATTTGTGAGTTCCGGCGATCAGAAAGTCGCAACCCAAGTCGCGGAGACAGAAGTCCTCCACTCCCAGAGCATGTACCCCATCCACGCAGAAGATGACACGATCCTGCTCACTCCGTGAGCGATTGATGGATTGAATGGCCAGAGCCATCTCGCGGATTGGCAACTTAAGTCCCGTGCTGGAATGGACCCAGGTGACGGCCACAATGCGCGTGGCGGGAGTGACGCCTTTTCGTAGGGAATCGACGATCTCGTCGCGGGATACTGTTTTGAGTGAACGGTAGAGCGTGATCTGACGCACGGTGGCGCCGGTCCGTTCGGCCCGCAGACGCAGAGAAGTCTCCGTCGAATAATGGTCGTGGGTCGTCGTGAGGATTTCCTGTCCCGGGCGCAGTGCCAAGCCACCATAGAGCAATCCCAAACCCATGGTCGTGCTATCCGTCAACGCGATGTCCGTGGGGTCGGCGCAAAGATAGTCGGCCGCCGCCTGAAGGACCTTCGCTTCCTGTTTCTCTTCGTGCTCATGCCAATAGCCGATGGGATCGGCATCAAGACCGGCGCGATGTCGTTCGATCGCTTCACGCACCGGCGTGGGGTGAGACGCGAGAAAAAAAGCCGCGAGATGGATGAGCTGCCGAGACAGAGGAAACTGCGCCCGAAGATCATCCCAATTCCTGAACGTGTTCTTCGGCGACTGCTGATCGGCAAACGCGCGGTCATACGCACCTGCCAGAACCGCCGCGCTCAAGGCCAAACCCGTACGCGCAAGAAAGCCTCGACGTCCGATATCGTTCATAGGAACCTCCAGGTCTGAATTGACAACTTTACTCTACTGCTTGTCCGGAAGGCAGGCAAGGAGCGGCCGGACCTATTCCGGCGGACCAGGAGCCGGTCCGATAGTGCCGGTCGTTATGAGACGAAGAAGGCGCCGTCAGATGCGAGGCCGCAGACGGAGAAAAACCGGAGGCGTATTCGCTGCAAATATGTTGAGGATTTTTCCGCGCCGAGAACAATGCAGATGCCGGCGCATCGTTCGCCGCAGTAGAACGGTCAATGTCGGACAGGCTCCTAAAGGACAGCCGTCATCAAAGCAGACAATTCTGCTAGGACTGATAGGTTTCCATGGGAGGACAGCTGCAGACGAGGTGACGATCGCCGTAGGCCTCGTCGATACGGCTCACGCTCGGCCAAAACTTGCTATTCCTGAGCCAGGGAGCAGGAAACGCCGCTTGCTCCCGGCTATAGGGCCGGTTCCACTCGGTCGTCGTCACGATCGCGGCGGTATGAGGAGCATTCTTCAGCACATTGTTGGTTCGCGGTTGGCGCCCGTCAACGATCTCTTGTATCTCGGCGCGAATGAGAATGAGCGCTTCGCAGAAGCGATCGAGCTCACACTTCGATTCACTTTCCGTCGGTTCGATCATGAGCGTGCCCGGCACCGGGAATGACACGGTCGGCGCATGGAAGCCGTAGTCCATCAATCGCTTGGCGACATCCATTGCCTCGATACCGGCGCTTTCCTTGAATTCGCGCAGATCCAAGATGAACTCATGAGCCACCAGTCCGGAGTTCCCTGTGTACAAAATGGAGTAATGCTTTTCCAACCGCTTGGCCATGTAGTTGGCATTGAGGATGGCCACCTGTGTGGCTTTGGTCAATCCGTCACGACCCATTAAGGCAATGTACACCCATGAAATCGGAAGAATGCTCGGGCTGCCGAACGGGGCCGCCGAGACTGGACCGATGGCTTGAGGCGCGCCAAGCTTGACCACGGTATGCCCAGGAAGAAACGGCACGAGATGCCGTGCCACTCCGATCGGTCCCGCGCCGGGCCCTCCACCTCCATGCGGAATACAAAACGTCTTATGGAGGTTCAGATGGCAAACATCGGCCCCGAGGTCGCCCAAACGGCAAAGGCCCACCATGGCGTTCATATTGGCCCCATCGATATAGACTTGACCGCCATGGGTATGGATGATCTGGCAAATACGTCGCACGCTTGCCTCGAACACTCCGTGGGTCGACGGATAGGTGAGCATCAGGGCCGACAATCGTTCTCGATATTGAGCGGCCTTGGTTTCCAAGTCGGCGACATCCACGTTTCCGTTCGGATCGCACGCGACGACGACGACCTCCATGCCGGCCATGGCGGCGCTTGCGGGGTTCGTACCGTGGGCCGATACGGGGATCAGGCAGACGTCTCGGTGTGTTTCCCCCTTCGACCGGTGGTAGGCCCGGATGACCATCAGGCCCGCATATTCTCCCTGGGAACCCGCGTTCGGTTGAAGCGAGAAGGCCGAAAATCCGGCAATCTCGGCCAGCCACGATTCGAGCTGTTCGAACAAGGTCCGATAGCCGAGCGTTTGCTCGGCCGGCGCAAAGGGATGCAGCCGAGCGAACTCAGGCCACGTCACCGGCAGCATTTCAGAGGTGGCGTTAAGTTTCATCGTGCAGGAGCCCAAGGGAATCATCGAGTGGACGAGGGACAGGTCTTTGGTTTGCAATCTGTGAAGATAGCGGAGCATCTCGTGCTCGGAATGATAGCGATGGAAAACCTCTTGCGTCAGATACTTACTGGTCCTGGCCAAGGGAGACGAGTAACTGAGATCGACGGCCGCAATCAAATCGGAAAGCTGGAACGGCAAGTGATCACGACCGACAAAGATGTGCAGGAGGCGCCGTACTTCCTCCTCGGAGCTGACTTCGTCGAGCGAGACGCCGATCGAGCCGTCTTCATAGCGCCGGAAATTGATTCTTTGTGCATCCGCGCGCGCCGTAATCTGATCCGCTTGAGCCTTGGACAGTGGCACGCGTACCGTATCGAAGAAAACTTTTGGCAGGACGTCGAACCCAAGTCGCCTCAGCCCTTCGGCAAATACCAGCGTGAGCCCGTGTACACGTTCGGCGATCCGACGCAACCCCTCTGGACCGTGGTACACCGCATACATGGCGGCCATCACGGCCAGCAAGACCTGAGCCGTACAAATATTGCTGGTGGCCTTCTCCCGTCGAATGTGTTGCTCTCTAGTCTGAAGCGAGAGCCTGATGGCCGGTTTGCCGGTCACATCTTTTGAGATACCGACGAGACGACCGGGCACCTGCCGCTTGAACTCCTCTCTGGTGGCGAGAAACGCGGCATGGGGTCCACCGAAGCCGACCGGGACACCGAACCGTTGTGTCGAACCGACGGCGATATCGGCACCAAATTCCCCGGGCGAGCGGAGCAAGGTCAAGGCCAGAAGGTCGGTCGCGACCGCCACTCGAACGCCGGCCTCATGAGCCTGCGAGGTCAAGGTGCTGAAATCGCCCACATAGCCGTCCGTAGCCGGGTACTGCAACAGAATGCCGCACAGCTG
>NZ_JBLYIG010000263.1:0-4016 GCF_049222245.1 Nitrospira sp. BLG_2
GTTTCGCGGCGCTTGTCGGCGATATGATCAAGAAGCTTGCGCTCTTGGCTGGCTTCCACGAGAAGCGCCTTGGTATGCTGCCATGCCTCGACGGCTTGATCGATCTCGCGGCGCGCCTGGCGCAGCGCTGCCTGTTGCGAATCCATGCTCCCCTGCCATTCCCACCATGCTTCTATCGTCAACCCTTGCGCTGATTGCAGGTCATAGACAGCGACATCCTTCTGAATCTGCGTTTCGATGTCGCGATACCGCTCCTCGCTCCGGGCCAAGGCACGGGTTATTTTTGCCAATTCCATCATCAAGTTCTCTACAGTCTGGGCTCGCAATTTCCGCAACGACTCGAGGCTCATGCTGCCTGTTGGGCCAGCCGCTCGAGTTGCTGCACCGACGAGGAGAAGCCGGCCGGCTGGTCAATGTCCTGTTGCAAATAGGCATTGATCGCCTCCTGCGCTTGAACGGCACGGTCGAGAGCGGTGTTCATCCCCTGCTTATATGCCCCCAGCACAACAAGGTCCTCGGATTGGCGATACCGGGCCACCAATTCGAGAACCTTCCTGGATGCCTCGTAGTGTGCACGTCCGGTGATATCCCGCATGACGCGGCTGGTACTCTGGAGGAGATCGATCGCGGGGAAATGATTGCGTGCGGCCAATGCGCGCGACAAGACGATATGGCCGTCCAAGATCGAACGGACGGTATCGGCGATCGGATCGGAGAGATCATCACCATCGACGAGCACCGTATACAGTCCGGTAATCGTTCCCGGGCCCGGTCCGGTCCCGACACGTTCCAGTAGTTTCGGCAAGAGGGTAAACACAGAGGGCGTATAGCCTTTGGTCGTCGGAGGCTCCCCGATCGCCAAGCCCACTTCTCTTTGGCTATAGGCCAATCGCGTCAGCGAATCCATCAACAACAAGACCTGGTTCCCCGCATCACGGAAGTATTCGGCGATGGTGGTCGCCACCAACGCCGCGCGCAGCCGTATGAGCGGAGCTTGGTCGGAGGTCGCCACCACCACGACCGAACGCCCGAGCGCCTCCGCGCCCAGATCGCGTTCCAGGAATTCGTTGACTTCACGGCCTCGCTCTCCGATCAGGGCGATGACATTGACATCCGCTTTCGTATAGCGGCTGATCATTCCCAACAACACGCTCTTCCCGACCCCGGAACCGGAAAAGATGCCCATCTTCTGGCCGCGCCCGCATGTCAAGAATCCATTGATCGCGCGAACACCGAGATCGAGCGGAGCGCGTAGACGGGCTCGTTGTAACGGGTTCGGCGCCCCCGCATACAGCGGATACCGCTCCATGGCCGTCAGCGGACCTTTGCCGTCCATCGGATTCCCGCAGCCGTCAAGAACCCTTCCCAACAAGCCCGGTCCCACGGCGAGATCGGCTATCCGGCCGGTCATGGTAATTCGACTTCCCGGCCCAATCCCCTGCATGTCGCCCAGCGGCATGAGGAGGACACGGTCCCCTCGAAACCCCACAACCTCGGCGGCAATCGGCCCTCCGGCTACCGCCCTCGTAATTCGGCACAGCTCTCCCACGGTCGTCATCGGCCCGTACCCTTCCACGACGATCCCGACCGCTTGAGCCACTCTTCCGGCCACTTCGATGGGATCGGCACGCTCGATCAGGCGACTAAGACTCATGACGAGGCCTGTTCCGCAGGACATCGCCCAAGCGCAGTAACTGAGTGTCGAGAGAGGCATCAACCAATCGTGTCGCGGTGTGCAGCAGACAGCTTCCTCGTTGGAGAGACGCCACCGGCTCGATGGTCAATTTCAGCGCGACATTCTGCCGCGCCGCCAGCTCCGCCTGCGCCTCTTCAAGGACGGCCGCGTCCGCCGGATGCACTTGTATCACCACGCCGTCCGCGTCTTGAACGGCGCCTAGCGCCGCCTTGACCTGCATCACGATCTGTTCGCGGCGGGACTCCGCCGACTCGTGAAGTATCTTGGAGGCGATCTGAAGCGCAAGCGCGATGATTTCGTCGTCGACCGTCTGCCGAAGCGCGCATTGAGCGGCATCAAACTTCCTGGCGGCCTCGGCCAGCACCGCGCGATCTTGCTGCCGCTGCGCTTCGGAATGTCGCCGGCCATCCTCCACGCCACGCTCATATTCCGTCTGGTCATCACTTCCTCGGAGCGTGCCGTCATCCCCGAATGTCTGAAACGGCGCGCTCTGCAGCCGTACCGCGCCGGACCGTACAGCGGCATGCTTCAACACCGTATTTTCGGCGCGCAGCCGATAGAGTTCCAGGGAACGACGCACGGTCGCGCGCACGACCTCATTCTGAAAAGGCTTCATCAAAAAATCGATGGCGCCTGCCTTCATCGCCCGGACGGCGAGTTCCACCGTCGCGGCTCCGGTCATCGCCACTCCGATAATCCGATGGTCGATCCGCTGTGCTTCTTCGAGTACCGCAATCCCATCTCGATCCGGCAATACGACATCGACGATCAGCAACGCGGGAGCCGTCTGCTTCACGATCGAAATCGCCTCCTGACCCGAACTCGAAACCCGAATGGGCGTTCGCTCCGGCTTGAGCAATTCAAGGAATAGATTTCGAACGCCCTCGTCATCATCAACCACCAAGATGCTGCCCTGGAGCCGGGGAACTCCTCGTTCGCGAGCGGTCACCCCCGGGATGGTCATCGCCGTCACTGCAGCATCTCCTCTCCCGCGCCGATGATGACGATACGGCCTTCTTCCTCGAGCTTTCGGCAGACTTTCAAGATATTCTGCTGAGCTTTCTCGACATCGGACACCTTGACAGGCCCTTTGGCCTCCATATCTTCCTTCAACATGTCCGCGGCACGGCTCGACATGTTTTTGAAAAATTTCTCCTTCACCTCCGGATTGGCGCCGCGAAGGGCCAACGGAAGATCCTCCTTGCTGATCTCCTTCATCAATTCCTGCATGCCGCGATCGTCCACCTTCGTCAGGTCATCGAAGACAAACATGAGCGCCCGGATGGCATCGGCCAGCGGCTGACTCCTCTCCGCGATCTTGACCATAATGCCGCCTTCGTTGGTCTTGTCCATTCGTGTCAGAATGTCGGCGATGACTTCAGGCCCCCCGATGCTCTGCGATCCCATTCCTTTGCTCGTCAGCAATGCCTCCTGCATACTTTGGCTGAGCTCTTCCAACACATCCGGCTGCACTTCCTCCATGGTGGCCAATCGCAGAGCCACGTCCGCGCGCATCGATTCCGGCAACCCCGCAAGCACTTGCCCGGCCTGATCACTCTCAAGGTGCGCGAGCACCACCGCCACCGTTTGGGCATGCTCGATTTTCAGCATTTGGATGAGGGTTTTCACATCGACCCACTTCAGGGCTTCCAAGCCCGGATAGGTTTTTCTGGCCATCGATTCGATGATCCGCGCCGCCTTTTCCGGGCCCAGCGCCTTATTCAGCACGGTCCTGATGAACTCTTTTCCATGGAACTGGACATGTCCCGTGGCGCTCGCGACGCGAAAGTCCGAGATGACCGCATCTTCCTCGTCGCGCGAAATCTGCGCGGTGCCGTCCATAAAGCTTCCCAATTTTTTAATTTCCTTGGGGTCGAGTTGCTTCATGACCTGGGCGGCCGCCTCCTCACCGATCGCACGAAGAAGAATGGCTGCTTTCTGTTCGCCCGTCAGATTCTTCATCATTGCTGCGCGTTATGTGAGGCTCTTGCAATACCGCACATCTACGAAGATCACAAATCAGTTTCGCCACAGTGAACGGAATCCGCGTAGCCCGCGGAGGATGTTGAAAAAGCTCGTCCAGCGAGGCGCACGGCGCGACGAATAAGGAGCGCCACGCATGTGCGCGCCGGCGAGATGGTGAGCCGGCAGTGTCATTGCCGAGGCGTATCCTATCTCACCCGCCCACCCCGAGCAGCCGGAACTGCTCTGCCCCGCCTCTGTACGTTGAGGTCTTGCGCGACGCGAGACCGATGCCGGCGAGGTTTTGCAGCATCCTCATGTTGGATTCTTCAGCCACTGCTTCACGACCACGGCCGTC
>NZ_JBLYIG010000264.1:0-1900 GCF_049222245.1 Nitrospira sp. BLG_2
CCACCCGCCGTCGGCTCATAGAAGCGCGGCAGCAAACTGGCCAATGTGGTCTTTCCGCTTCCGCTGCTTCCGACGAGCGCAACCACTTCACCTGGCTTAATGGTGAGATCCACATCGGCCAGAGCCGGGCCCGTCTGATTCTCATACCGCAGGGAGACCCCGTGAAATTCAATAGCCCGATTGATCCCTACCAGAGGGACCGTGCCATGATTCTGAGATTGTTCGGTTTCCAAGTCCAGCACGTCGAAGACCCGTTCAGCCGCCGCCAGCGCTTGTTGAATCAGATTATTGGCGCACGATAGCTTTTTGATGGGGGTATAGGCCATAAACATTGCCGCCATGAACGAGAAGAACGCGCCGGGAGTCATCGCCTCATGAATGACCAAATAGCCTCCATACCAAATAATGGTTGCGACACCGATCACTCCGATGATTTCCATGTGCGAGTGGCCGAGCGACCAAACCTGGTTGGACTTCAACGTGGTCGAGAGAAAGGTCTGATTGCGCGCCTTGAATCGTTCAGCCTCCGCCTCCTCCCGACCGAACGCTTTCACGACTCGGATGCCTGCGAAGATTTCTTGGAGCGTTGAGGCCATGTCCCCCATTTGCTCCTGTCCGCTGGTCGCCAATCGCTTCAATCGTTTTCCCACCCGCACCATTGTCAGCCCCGAGAGCGGGATCACGACCAGCGAGATCGCCGCCAACCTCCAATTCTGATAGATGATGACGCCGACCATCGCCAGAAAGGTGAGGCCGTTCTGGAAAATGTCTTTGACGACGCTCGATGCGGCATTGGCCATCATCCCCACATCGTTCACAACCCGCGAGACCAAGCGGCCCGATGTATTGGTGTCGTGAAACCCCACGGACAACCGCATAAGCCGTTGGAACAATTGCTGTCGGATGTCCGCCACGACCCCATTGCCGACATAGGCCATCAAATATCCCACGCCATAGCTGAACACCGCCTTGAGTGTCGCGACCCCTAAGAGCGCCAGCGGCAATACCAGCAACATCCGTTCGTCTTTTTGGATGAAAATATCGTCCAAAACCGGGCGCGCGAGCCAGGCATAGGCTCCGCTGAGCAGTGCCACCAAACCTGAACAGACAAATGCTCCTACGAACCGTATCCGGTACGGCTTCACGTAACTCATCAGCCGTTTGAATCGCTCTAGGCCTGACATGCCTGCAACACCACCTCCGCAGCCCTGGCCGACGCGCCCGGTTCACCCAAAGCGGCCCGAACCTCTGCCAAATCCCGTTTCATCTCATCGTACGCCGGTCGATCGTCCAAGATCCGGAGAGCCTCTTCGTATAATCGCTGTCCCGTCGCAGCGGACTGGAGCAACTCCGGCACAACCGTCCGACCGGCCACCAAATTGACAAGCCCGATCCATTTGACTCGAATCACGAAGCGAATCACCACATTCGCAAACCAAAAGGTCAGCGGTGTGGTTCGATAGATCAATACCATCGGAGTTCCAACCACAGCCGCTTGCAGCGTGGCCGTACCCGAGGCCACCAGCACAAGATCCGACAACGCCATCACTTCAGTGGCCTGCTCCTTTACCAGCGCGATAGAAACGGAACTTTGCCCCAGGAGAGGCTGCAACAGATTATCGTGTATGGTGGCGGCTTGCGCCAGGATAAATTTCGTTTTGGGTTCCCGACGCGCCAATTTTTCTACAGCCTCGATGAGGATGGGCAGCAATACTTGCACCTCATGGGCCCGGCTTCCCGGCAACAAGGCAATCACTCGCTCGTCATCGGAGAAACCGAATCTGCTGCGAAGCTCCGTCCGATCGTAGCGGCTTGCGACGGCATCCAATATAGGGTGGCCGACAAACGTGCACCGGACACCCGCTTCGTCGTAAATGGGCTTCTCAAAAGGAAGTATGAC
>NZ_JBLYIG010000265.1:0-5620 GCF_049222245.1 Nitrospira sp. BLG_2
CTGACCGGTTGTATCGCGGGAGTCTTGTCATAGATTCGTAGCGACTGGAAGATGTAGTTAGAACGTCTGGAATGGGTAGCAAGATCACGAGGAACCCGGCAGTTTCTGGATCAGTTTCGGTTCAGCACGCTCACATTGTCAGCACCGCCGCGCCTTGAAAGTTTCCCGCTTTCAATTCTTGTAATGCGTGGTTTGCCTCTTCAAGAGGAAAACGGACTGTATGCGGTTTGATAGGAATCGCGGCTGCTTCGCGCAAGAGATCAATTCCGTCCTGTCTGGTGTTGGCTGTCACACTACGGATGACCCGTTCCCCGAATACGTCACGATCGTAATCGAGCGGAGGAATGGGCGACATGTGAATGCCGGCCAGGGCAAGCGTGCCGCCTCTGTCGAGCGCTCTCAAGGCCGGAGGGACGAGTTCACCGGCCGGCGCAAAAATGATTGACCCATGCAGTTTATCAGGTGGCATCTCCGTCGAGCCGCCGACCCAGACGGCACCCAGTTCTCTTGCCAACGCTTGATGCTCGGACTTGAGCGAACTGACATAGACCTGACAACCCCAATGGCGTGCGATCTGAATCGCGATATGTGCGGAGGCCCCAAACCCGTACAACCCGAGGCGCTGACCCGGCTTGATGCCGCTGAGCCGTAACGCGCGATAGCCGATAATTCCGGCGCAAAGCAAAGGAGCGGCGTCATCGTCGGAAAAGATCGATGGAATTGGATAGGCGAACCCTGCCGACAGAGCCGCATATTCCGCATACCCTCCGTCGACCTGATAGCCGGTGAATTTTGCCTGTAAGCAGAGGTTTTCCCTTCCGCTTGTGCAGAATTCGCACTGTCCACATGTTCCCTGAAGCCAGGCAATCCCGACTCGTTCCCCTTCCTTGATCTCCGAGACCTTGGAACCGACTTGCATCACCGTGCCGATTGCTTGATGTCCTGGGATCAGGGGGAGTGGAATATCGGGAAGGTCTCCTTCCACTACATGGAGATCCGTGCGACAGACGCCGCAGACATGAACCTTGACGAGGACCTGACCTGCCTTTGGGACGGGTATCGGCCGATCGTGAAGCCGCAAAGGACTAGTGGAAACGTCATTGATATGGTCGAGTACCATCGCTTTCATCGTATGTCCGTCATCTGAAAGTCGGAAGGGGCGAAGGTGAGAAAGTTCGAGCGTTCAGCTTCTTTAACGTTTCCACTCTCTACGGCTTTTTCGTTTTGATACATTCGATGTCCAAATGAATCTGGACTTCGTTTCCGACGACTAACCCCCCCGTATCGAGCGTCTTGTTCCAAATCATGCCGAAGTCCTTGCGATTCAATGTTCCATCGGCGGTGAATCCGGCTCTGGTGTTGCCTCCGGGATCCTTCGTGACGCCATTGAAAGTTCCGATCAACGTGATCTCTTTGGTCACGCCGCGCAGGGTGAGATGACCGACAACCTTATAGGTATCCCCCTGTTTTTTATATTTTTTCATCTTATACATGATCGTCGGGAACTGTTTGACGTCCAAGAAGTCGGCATTGCGGAGGTGCATGTCGCGTTTCTCCTGATTCGTGTCGATTGACTCGGCTTTGATCGTCGCTTCAATCGTCTTCAGGGTTTTGGCATCCGCATCCAGTTCGATAAATCCATGATAATCCTGGAAATGCCCTGACGTTTTTGACACAAGCATGTGCGTCACGCGAAACTCAATCACTGAGTGGTCAGGATCGATGTCCCAACGAGCCGTTTCAGCCTCGGCGCCCAGCGGGAAGGATCCCAATAGACCTGCCATTACGATTCCCTGCACCCAGGGTGATCGAATTTTCATATGATTACCTTCCGGCGTCTCCTTCCCAATGGGTGAACGGGTACTTCCTCTTGGACGATCATCACGATGAGACCCGGCATCCTACTCATCGTCGGGAAGCCGCGCAACTCGTTTCTTTCAGCGAAACTCGGGTGTCAACCGATTAAGTTGGTATAGAATAGGTTCATGCAGGCGCTCGTCAAAACTACGGCAGGGCCGGGCTTAACTCTCACCAGCTGGGCGGACCCGACCCCAGGGCCACACGATGCCGTGGTGAAGGTGGTTGCGACCTCGTTATGTGGAACCGACGCCCATATTTATCGTTGGGATGAGTGGGCGCAACGGCGAATTCATCCACCGCGAATCATCGGCCATGAATTGTGCGGCCACGTCGTGGAGGTCGGTCGGGAGGTGTCTCTGGTCAAGGTCGGCGACTATGTCGCCGCCGAATCCCACCTCACTTGTGGCGCGTGCTTTCAGTGCCGCACCGGACAGGCGCATGTGTGCAAAAATTACAAGATTCTTGGGATCGATCGGGACGGATCTTACGCTCAGTATGTCGCGCTGCCTGAAGGCGTCTTATGGCATACGGCTCCAGAAATTCCCCCGGAGTTGGCCTGTATGCAGGAGCCGCTGGGGAATGCCGTTGATGCCGCTCTTGCTGAAGATCTCACGGGTCATACCGTGTTGATCACGGGGTGTGGCCCGACCGGTTTATTCGCCGCGGCTGTCGCACGAACCGCCGGCGCCGCGACCATTATCGCGTCCGATGTCAGTGATTATCGACTGGGTTTGGCGAAAGCGATGGGAGTGGATCATGTCCTCAACGCGAGAGCCGAGTCACCGGAGCAAGTGGCGGCGGCCATTCTGGAGATGACCGCCGGTGAAGGAGTCGATGCCGCACTCGAGATGTCGGGAGATCCCACGGCATTGCATCAAGCCTTTCGCGCCGTGAAGAACGGCGGACGAGTCACCTTGTTCGGCATTCCGACCGGTCCCGTTTGCTTTGATCTGCCGAACGAAGTTATTTTTAAGGGCATCCGTGTCTATGGGATCACCGGGAGGCGCTTGTTCGGAACCTGGTACCGGCTGGCCGGTCTCTTCAAAGCCGGCCTCGATATTCGACCGGTCGTGACCCATTCCTTTCCGTTAGCCGAGTTTGCCACCGGGTTTGGGTTGATCCAGTCGGGTCAGTGCGGCAAAGTGGTGCTGTTTCCGTGATGAAGGTCTAAGCGAAGGTCGGTTAAGTTCATCTCAACCTAAGACGGATCCTCAACCTTCAACGACTGTGGCGTACGATTCACTCAAAAAGGTCCTCGACACTCAACTCGCCGACATCCGAGCGAAGGGCCTCTATAAATCCGAGCGGCACATCCTGGGGCCCCAAGGCTCGGACATCCTGGTGGCTCAAGGCTTGGTGCTCAACCTCTGCGCAAACAATTATCTGGGACTGGCGAACCACGCGGCGATCGTTCAGGCGACTCAAAAAGGATTGGAAACACATGGGTATGGCATGGCCTCCGTGCGGTTTATTTGCGGCACGCAGGATCTGCATAAGCGGTTGGAAGAGGCCGTCAGCGAGTTTCTCGGCAACGAGGACACAATCTTATACAGTTCCTGCTTCGATGCGAACGGAGGACTGTTCGAAGTATTGCTGGGTGAGGACGACGCCGTCATCAGCGATGCCTTGAACCATGCCAGCTTGATCGACGGCATCAGACTCTGCAAAGCCAAACGATTCCGATATGCCCATTCCGACATGGCAGACCTCGAAGCGCAGCTTCGTGATGCCGGTGGATGCCGCCTGCGCCTGATTGTAACCGATGGGGTCTTCTCGATGGACGGCGATTTGGCCAAACTGGATCGGATCGTGGAGTTGGCGGAGCGGTACGACGCGGCGGTGGTGGTCGATGACAGCCATGCGACCGGCGTTTTGGGTCCTCAAGGCAGGGGTACGCCGGCTCATTTCGGGGTAGCTGACCGAATCGAGATGGTGACGAGCACGTTGGGGAAAACGCTGGGTGGCGCGACCGGCGGGTTTACATCCGGCAAGGCGGAAGTGATTGAGTTGCTGCGTCAACGATCGCGCCCCTACCTGTTTTCGAACTCACTCCCTCCCCCCATCGCGGCCGGCGCATTGTGTGCCCTTGACTTAGTGAAGCAAGGTAATCAGCTCAGGGAACGGCTTCGAACTAATGCCGTTTTCTTCCGGGATGAGCTGACCAGGCTGGGTTTCAGGCTGATTTCCGGGCAACATCCCATCATTCCGGTGATGTTGGGTGATGCTGCTCTTGCGACCTCCATGGCAGAGGCATTACTGAAGGAAGGAGTCTACGTCGTCGGGTTTAGCTATCCGGTAGTGCCGCAAGGGCAGGCAAGGATCCGGACTCAAATGTCGGCAGCCCATACAACGGTTCAGTTGCGACAAGCCGTGGCCGCTTTCTCAAAGGTGGGCCGGGCCCTCGGTGTCATCCCATAGTTGACCTCAGAGCACCTTCCCAGAATTGACATTTCGCAGCCGGCTCAGTATCCTCTGACACTTTATTACGTGAAGGAGTAGGGTATGAAAGTCATTCTTCAAGAAACCCTGGAAGGGGTCGGGCATCTCGGCGATCTCATCAACGTCGCCGACGGGTTTGCGAGGAACTATCTGCTGCCGCGCCGCAAGGCCGTGGAAGCCGACGGTCGGAGCATCAAGGCCTTCGAACATGCCAAACGAACGGCTGCCGAGAAGGCCAAAAAGGAAAAGCTTGAAATCGAATCCTATGCCAAGAAAGTGTCCGCGATCGCGCTGACGATCGAAGCACAGGTCGGCAAAGACGACAAGATGTTCGGTTCCGTCACCGCCAAGGACATCGCCGAAGGATTGGCCGCGCAAGGAGTGACAGTGGATCGGCGTAAGATCCAATTGGCGCAACCGATCAAGGAACTGGGTACGGTTTCGGTTCCCATCAAGATGCCTCGGGATGTGGTGGCGACGGTGACCGTTCGGGTGGTGAAGAAGCAAGAGCCTGAAGAGCCTTCAGCGTAGGTATTTGACTATGGAGAACATGAGCAGCGATGTCATCCGTTCTTGGGACGCACTGAAGACGGCAGACCCTGATGTCTACGCCGCGATTGAGGCGGAAGAAATTCGGCAGCGTGAGAAGCTGCTTCTGATTGCCTCGGAAAATTTTGCCAGCCCCGCGGTATTGGCCGCGCAAGGCTCGGTGCTCACCAATAAGTATGCGGAAGGTTATCCCGGCAAGCGATACTACGGCGGGTGTCAACATGCCGACACCGTCGAAGATTTGGCGATTCAGCGGTGCAAAGAGATCTTCGGGGCTGAGCACGTGAACGTGCAGCCGCATTCGGGTTCACAGGCCAACATGGCGGCCTATCTGTCGGTCCTGAAGCCGGGGGATACCATTTTAGGAATGGACCTTGCCCAAGGCGGTCACCTCACGCATGGGAGCAAAGTCAATTTCTCCGGTATCCTCTTTCGTGTCTTCTCCTATGGCGTCGATCGCCGGACCGAAACCATCGACTACGATGCCGTCCAGAAGGTCGCGGAAGAATGTCGTCCGCGGATGATCGTGGTCGGGGCCAGCGCCTATGCCCGCGTGCTGGATTTTCCCCGCTTTCAACAAATCGCCAAATCGGTCGGAGCCTATCTGTTAGTGGATATCGCGCATATTGCCGGCCTTATCGCCGCCGGGCTTCATCCGAATCCCGTTCCCTATGCCGACTTTGTCACGACAACGACTCACAAGACGCTGCGTGGTCCGCGCGGGGGCGTCACGATGTGTAAAGCCGAGTATGCGAAGGGCGTCGACAAACTG
>NZ_JBLYIG010000266.1:0-7133 GCF_049222245.1 Nitrospira sp. BLG_2
TCTGATTTCGGTGGCTGGTATGGTCCTTCTTACCGCATGTCCGTTTCGCATGTGTTTACTCTACCTCAGGCGCGAACTCACGACAAGTCCATCACCATGGATGACTTGGAAATCAAAAGGTGTCGGACGGAATCAAGAAGACCATTTTCTCATCGATCGGCATTCCTTCCCATGGGCAGGACCGGTACATTGACGTTGTAAGCTCGTTGGTGGACTTCCGCCGCACCTGAGGGTCGCTCATAATAATATGAAGCATTGGAAGCATTACGCCTTACCTGTCGATCTTGGCCGTCAATTGTGAATACATTCAGAGCTTTGCCTTCTTTCCGGCGAATGAACATCGACGCCCATTTCCTGTGGATGTTATAAGGCCGTCCTATCGTCCAAGGCGCCGATTGTCTCGATTCAGACTCCCAGCCGTTCCTTTCGGGATGTAGGTGATGTCGCACACACAACTATCGCAGGTTTTTTTGGAGCACAAGGAGGACCTGTTTCGCTATCTATTCCGTCGGATCAAGTGTGCCTTCACGGCGTGGGATATCACGCAGGAGATCTTCCTGAAAGTTTCCGCCCAGGGCGAGACCTCCCACATTCAAAATCAAAAAGCGTACCTCTTCCGCATGGCGGCGAATCTCGCAACGGACCATTCGAGGGTCGAACAGAATCGAGCTGAAATTCTCGCTGAAACTCATGAACTGTTATGGGGAGGCACGGAAGACCGACATCCGGAACGTATCATGATCGTCCGGCAGGAGTTAGCCAGGTCCGAGCAAGTTCTGGCGGACCTTCCGATTTTGAGTCGAAAAACCTTCCATCTTAGTCGGTTTGAGGGCAAGACCTATCCCGAGATCGCGAAAGAGCTGAACGTGTCTCCATTCACCGTTGAGAACCATATTCGGACCGTCATCAAGCGGCTCTCAAAAGTTCGGGATCTTTGATATCGGCGTCCGTACTTCCTGCCACGGAACTTCACGGCCCATTCGTCTTCTTAATATGAAGATGTGTTCGCGCTTGTCCCATTTCCAATCGCTGGGCGGCAGAACCCTGTCAACCTTTTCCCCGAGCGCATCATGACTAAATCTCCGGATCACGACGATTCGGCCGGCGGCACTTCTGAACCGGACGTGTCGCAGACCGCGCAAGAGTGGATCGTGCGTCTCGTCTCCGGCCAGATCACGGCTGAAGAACTCGCTCGGCTGAAAGCGTGGCTCGCCGAGGATGCATCCCATCAGAGGGCATTTGAGCGGGAACGATCGGTGTGGCAACAGTTGGATCCGCTCAAGCGTGCGAGCGCAGCCCTGGCGAAGGGAGATGGCGGGGATCCCGAGCCACCTCGCTGTGGAGCGTCGGCATGCCGGGCGATACGCCCTCGTCGGAGGGCTCGTCGCCGCCTGTCTGGCAGTGGTCGTCCTGTATCAGGACATACGAACGGTTCTGTTCGCCGACCATTACACCGCGGTCGGTTGCCAGCAAGTGGTGACTTTGCCCGATGGAGGCGTGGCATATCTCAACACGGAGACTGCCATCGCGGTCGACTATTCGGAGCGCGAGCGGCGAATTCATCTCTTGCGAGGTGAGGCGCTGTTCGAGGTGGTGTCCAACCCGGCTCGGCCCTTTCGCGTGCTGGCACAGGAGGGCACGACCCAGGCAGTAGGGACGGCCTTCGTGGTCCGCGCCGAGAATAAACAGACTCGCGTGACCGTGGTGGAAGGAACGGTCGGCGTTGTTGCAGGCGCCGACGCCCATGCCAGACCACCGATGCTCGTCCAGAAAGATCAACAAACCGTGTATCGATCGGGAGAAGCGCCTCAGCATGTTCGTCCCGCCAATGGGGCGTCAGCCAAGGCTTGGTCGAAGGGAATCATCGTGATCGAGGGGCAACCGTTCGCGCACGCGATGGCGGAGATCGATCGCTACCGGCCCGGTCGCATTATCGTCCTCGCTGATCGTTCCCGTACGAAACCAGTGAGCGGACGCTTCGCCCTTCAGAACCTCGATGACGCGATCGCTGCTCTTACAAAAATACAGGGGCTTCGCGTCATGCAAGTTACCGACTACCTCGTCTTCATCCTGTAATTCCGTCCGCCGGTCCTCGAAAATATTTTCTTTAGCACGCGAGTCTTCGTTTCACTCGTCATATTAGTGAAGCCCGATAGATGACAACGGTTCTCAATATGCAGAGGAGACTCTCCTGCGCGCTCGACGCGCCGTTTTCCCTGTCTCCCATGACAGAAGGAGAAATTCATGAGGATTCGGCGCAAACAAGAGAAAACAAATGCGTGGCATCCCGGCCTCGCCTGGCCCATGACCACCACGGCGATGGTTCACTTCAGTGTCTATGCTCCTCAGTCCGTACCGGCAAAAGAATCGAATACTGAAGAAGATTTAGCCAGAAAACGATTGGGCCTCCCCGATCGAAAGGAACGAGACCGGAATACCTCCGGCCGTGAAGATCGGTGGGGAATGTTAGATCCCCCTTCTCTTGCGGCCCGCCAGACAGCCGGACAGACGCTCGTGGCGCAATCCAACGACGAGAAATCGAAAGAATTCGATTTTGACATTCTTCCGCAACCGCTTGCCTCTGCCCTCCATCGCTTTGGGGAACAAGCTGGGCTGCAGTTTGCTTATGCAACGGAGGACGTTGAACACGTGCGTACGGGTGGCGTGTCCGGCCGACGCACCCTAGAAGAAGCGTTGCGTCTGTTATTGGTCGATACCGGATTGGACTATCGTATTACCGGAAACAATATCGTCACGCTGGAAAAAAGGGGAGCGCCCATGGGCATGATGGTGCCTGCCGCGGGCATCGGAGCAGCCGCGGCGATGGGGCAGGATCAGGCTTCGCCAATAGAGCAATCACAGAAGCCGGTAAAGGTACCGGAAGTTGTCGTGAAGGATACAAAACAGCGGACCCCGGTCGTAGATTTGCCGGACGGTTACAAGGCCGACGTGTCGTCCGAAGCGGTCCTACGCTTTCCTGCATCGATTCAGGAACTGCCGCAGTCGGTGAGCATCGTGACGAAGGACAGTATCCACGATCGCCGCGCCGTCACTCAGACGCAAGCCTTGGAGGGTATTGCGGGCGTGGGGAAAGCCGGCTCGAATGCCCTGACCGCCGACGATTATCTTATCCGTGGGTTCTCGACGGATCAAAGAGTGCCGGGTTATACCCGAGATAACGGACTATCGGCCACCAACAGCTACTTAGCTGATCCCATACTTTACGAACGCATCGAGATCATCAAAGGGCCGGCCTCCTTTACCAGCGGATTGGTCGGCGCGGGCGGCTTCGTCAATCGGCTCTTAAAGGCGCCGGAGTACAGAAACTTCGTCGTCGGAGAGGCCGGTGCCGGGTCAGCCGGGCACTACCGGACCACGCTGGATGCCAACGGCGTCATGCCGAATCTGCCGGTGGCCGGCCGTTTCGTATTCAGCTACAACGACGACCCGGAATTTTTTCGTAACAGCGGGAATCAACGGTTCTCGTTTCTCCCTTCTGTCCGGTTCAGTCCTGGCGAGGACTTTACTGTTACTGTTACAGGCAACGTGCAACGTCTAAGGGGCAAAGGCTACTTAGGCACATCCGCCAACACCGAGGGGAAAATCCCGGCCGACATCTTCGACAGTTTTCTGGCGAATGACAACACATTCTCGAACGATTACCAAAGTCTCCATGCCGAAGCCGAGAAGAAGTTCGCCCAAGGATTTCGGTTGAAGGCGAAAGGTCAATACAGCCATAGCGATACGAATTATCGCTATGGGGTAAGTTATCAGCCAGGGGGAATTGGTTCGAATGGAAACTTCGACATCTACGGTTTCGGCCGGGATCTCCGGCGGGATTCTTTTGCGGGAGAAATTAATCTGACGAAAGATTTCTCGCTTTTCGGGAATCCCAGTTCGATGGCGGTCGGCATAGATCTTTCCAACTCCCGGCAACGCTCTCTGAGTACGGACTTCCTATTTCTTGGGACGGGAAATATCGCCAACCCAGACAATAATACTCCATTGCCTCCTGAGCTTACCGCTCCGGCCACAAACCTTGATCAAGACCTCACGATTCGGCAAACGGGTGCCTTTGCGCAAGGATTGCTGCGACCCTTTGCCGGTACGACCGTCATGGTGGGCCTTCGTGGAAATTGGATCACCCAACAGGGAGAGGCGAACTTCGCGAGCGCATCCGAAGTCGGCATGAATCAGTCCCGATTCACGCCGCAGGTTGGTCTGTCTCAACGCGTGATCGAAGGGCTCAATGTCTATGCCTTCTATGGAGAGAGCATCCAAGCAAATTTTGCCATTACCTCGAATGGTTCATTACTACGTCCCATGACCGGCAAGTCGTTCGAAATCGGGAGCAAATGGGAGCCGCTTGGACAGCGAATTCGATTCACCGCAGCCTTCTTCCGCACCAATCTGGATGAAGTGGCGACCCCTGACCCCAATAATCTTCTCTTCTCCATAGGCGGGCAGAGTCAGCGCAATCAAGGGTTTGAGTTCGAGGCCCGGGGTGCGCCCTTGCCAAACCTGCAAGTCAATCTGGCCTATACCTTCCTGGAGACCGAAATTACGAAGAGTCAGATCCCCGAAACGGTCGGCGCCCGAGCCTTCAATGTTCCGAAGCACACCGTCAGTGCTTTTGCCAGCTATGATTTTTCTGAGCTTTTGACAAAAGGGTTGAAGCTCGGCGCGGTCGTTTATTATCGCACTGACGTCGCTGGAACTCCTGGTGTGAACCAGAATGAAATATTCGCCGGCTATAGCAGAGCAGACCTCTTTGCTGTTTATGCGCCGCTTTCCTGGTTAAGTCTGCAGGTGAACCTGAACAATATTGCCGATGCGCGGTATATCGAGGGACCGTTCAGTTACGGAGCATTCAACCATTTCGGCGCGCCGCGGCACGTAATCGGCATGGTGCGGATGACGTTTTGACAGGGATGTGAACTTGCTCCTCGGCTTATAACCAAACGACAATAACGAGGGTTTTCTGGTCTTGAGCAAGATCTGGACGAACCCGGCTGCTATGACTGGCTATGATCGGGGCAAAGTCGTGATGGCCTTCTTCCCGCTTTCTTGGTTCGTCAGGCATGAAACAAAGACCGGCCGGCGGTGGTCACTCACTCGTCAATGGATCTGACTATCCCTCCAGTCGCTGCGTTGCTACGTACTTGGTGGATATATTATCTGTCGGTAGGCCATTGCCTTCCAAGGCCCCAAGTGTGTAAGCATAAGACCCCTTAGGGCAATCTGATCACGCTATGAACCATATCTTCCTTTTGCTCCATCGCTGGGTCGGTCTATTCATAGCCGGGTTTCTGGTCATGTCGGGTCTGACCGGCGCGGTGATTTCGTGGGATCATGAGCTCGACGAACTCATGAATTCGCATCTCACTCGTGTTGAAAGCCAGGGGCCGCCACTGCCTGTTCTGGACCTCGTGCAGACGATCGAAGCGCGTGATCAGCGGGCTCGGGTAACATTCGTGCCGCTGGCTTCTGAATCAGGAACTTCTCTAGTTTTTGGAGTCGATTCTCGTGTCGATCCTTCCACAGGAAGGTTGTACGAGCTGGGTTACAACCAGGTGTTCATCGATCCGGCGACCGGCCAGGAACTGGGCAGGCGGGAATGGGGGGCCGTCTGGCCGATTACCAGAGAAACCTTCGTTTCTTTCCTCTATCGGCTGCATTACACCCTGCATCTGCCCGAAATGTGGGGCATCGACCGGTGGGGACTGTGGCTCATGGGCGGCATTGCAATGCTCTGGGCATTGGATTGCTTCGTCGGTTTTTATCTGACGTTGCCGACTCGCAGCTCAATCGCCCTTGAGGGACCTCAGCGGAGTCGGTGGACACGGTGGAAACCGGCATGGAGGGTGAAGACGGCCGGCACGGCTCGGCGAATCAATTTCGACATCCATCGAGCTTTTGGGCTCTGGGCGTGGGGCTTGTTGTTTATGCTTGCCTTCACGGCTTTTTCGCTCAACCTCTACCGAGAGATCTTTTACCCCATCATGTCGCTGGCGACCGAGGTGACGCCGTCTCCGTTCGATGCGCGGACACCGAATGATCAACATCATCCGATTGTCCCCACCGTCGGGTATGCCGCTATTCTCCAACACGCGCAGCAAGAAGCCGGCAAGCGTGGTTGGCCTGAGCCGCTCGGCGATGTGTTCTACAGTCAAGAATTCGGTATCTATGGCGTGCGCTTCTTTCAGCTTGGTGATGACCACGGAGCCGCCGGCGTGGGACCTCCGGCCCTCTATTTCGATGGGAGCGACGGTCGTTATCTTGGTGATAGCCAACCGTGGAAGGGAACCGTGGCCGATATCTTTGTGCAAGCGCAATTTCCGATGCATTCCGGGCGGATTCTCGGGCTCCCGGGCAGGATCCTGGTTTCCATCATGGGCGTGGGCACTGCCATGCTATCCATCACCGGCGTCATTATCTGGTGGCGGAAACAGACAGCCTATCGAAGGCGCGAGCAGCGCCAGGCCAAGCGCCTTGATCCCGTGTCAGTCGGGTAAGAACCATACGGATAAGTTAACTCCGGTGGATCTACAATCCAATGAGCAGCTGTGAGGCACCGGTCATGTGTTTGTTGAGATGGAGAATGTCGTGATAGTGTCGCAGGGGTCGACCATCTGGCTCACAAGCCTGCCCGGCGCCGGCACGTTAATCAACGACTGCCATGGGCGCCAATCATTGGCGTCTGTCATCACGCAGTCGAACGGGTAGACTCGATTACTTCTCCTAAAGTACACCTTCCTTCGTCCCCGCGCAGCATCGTTTCAAGCTGATAACATTTTGACTCAACGTCCATCTTTATTTGGGCTGTCGGCGGCCTACTGGCGGTGGCTTCACAAGGATGGCTGGGCGGCGGCGAGACTTTCTTGGCTTGGCTCTTCCCTCTGCACAATAGTGAAGCCCTTGCATGAGTCGGCCGGTGGATTGTCTTTCTCACCGGGTTCGTCCCGCTCGTGCTGTATGTCATCGCGCTGCGCATGTGGTGGCTGAAGCGCGCGGCCCATCTCCGGAAAAATAAAGCACAACGTCTGCTTATGAAATTGAAACTTTATGAATCGCCGGTTTTTGCTCGCGGGTCGTCTTGTTCCGCTACGGCATAATTCCCGACACGGTACATA